>NZ_ANKP01000026.1:0-70564 GCF_000319775.1 Cupriavidus sp. HMR-1 | reverse complement strand
CCGGGCGAGCTGCGCCGCGATGGCGGCGGCCAGCGTGCAGCCGGTGCCGTGCAGGTTCGGCGTATCGACGCGCGGATGGGTGTAGACGCGCACGGTGCCGTCGGCCAGCATCAGCAGGTCATCCAGGCCCAGGCTGCCGGGGCCGTCGTCTTCCAGATGGCCGCCCTTGAGCAGCACCGCCTTGCAACCGAGCGCAAGCAGGTCCGCTGCGGCCGCCTCCATTTCGGCGCGGCGCGTGATGCGGCGGCCCAGCAGGTATGACGCCTCAGGCAGGTTCGGCGTGACCAGCATCGCGCGCGGAAACAGCAGTTTCACCATCGCCTGGCTGGTCGCGTCGTCGGACAGCGTGGCGCCCGAGGTCGAAATCATCACCGGGTCCACCACGAGCTTGCGGATGCCATGCCGATCCACCGCCCCGGCTACGGCCTCAACGATGGCCGCCGTTCCCAGCATGCCGGTCTTGGCCGCGTCCACGCCGATGTCGCTGGCCACGGCGTCGATCTGCGCGGCCACCATGTCGGCCGGTATGGCGTGGACGCCGGTCACGCCGAGCGTGTTCTGAGCCGTGATCGCGGTGATCGCGCTCATGCCGAAACATCCCAGTGCCGCGAACGTCTTCAGATCGGCCTGGATACCGGCCCCGCCTCCGGAGTCGGATCCGGCGATGGTCAGGGTGCGGGGTGGCGTGGGGAGCATGTGCAAGGTGAGGAGAGACGGAGAAAGACCGGAAAAATGTGCCTGCTTGCGCCGCAAGGCGCGGACAGGCACGCTACAATACCGCCACTCCGAGGAGCGTTGCAACGGATGGCCCCGCCTTCCGCCAGGCTCGGAATGTTTCAACGGCGCTCGCAGTTCCGTGGTTCGCACGGACGCGAGTCGACCTGTCCGCCCGCCATGCCAAGTGCTGGCGCGGCCATCGGCACCCCTTCGGGGCTGCCGTCATCTTGTCGCCCTCCCGTTTCTTGCGTGACCACTTCAACTACGGAGTGACGTATGAACGCAGTGACCGACCTGAAGCAAGACTACATCGTGGCCGATATCGGCCTGGCCGGCTGGGGCCGCAAGGAAATCGCCATCGCCGAGACCGAAATGCCCGGCCTGATGGCCATTCGCGACGAATTCGCCGCCGCGCAGCCGCTCAAGGGCGCGCGCATCGCCGGTTCGCTGCACATGACGATCCAGACCGCCGTGCTGATCGAAACCCTCAAGGCACTGGGCGCCGACGTGCGCTGGGCCTCGTGCAACATCTTCTCGACGCAGGATCACGCCGCCGCCGCCATCGCCGCATCGGGCACGCCCGTGTTCGCCTTCAAGGGCGAATCGCTGAAGGAATACTGGGACTTCACGCACCGCATCTTCGACTGGGCCGACGGTGGCACGCCGAACATGATCCTGGACGATGGCGGCGACGCCACGCTGCTGCTGCACCTGGGTGCCCGCGCCGAAAAGGATGCGTCGCTGATCGCCAAGCCGACCAGCGAGGAAGAAACCTTCCTGTTCGCCGCCATCAAGGAAAAGCTGGCCAAGGATTCGACCTGGTACAGCCGCAACCTGGCCGCCATCCGTGGCGTGACCGAGGAAACGACCACCGGCGTGCACCGCCTGTACCAGATGGCGCAAAAGGGTGAACTGAAGTTCCCGGCCATCAACGTCAACGACTCGGTGACCAAGAGCAAGTTCGACAACCTCTACGGCTGCCGCGAATCGCTGGTGGACGGCATCAAGCGCGCCACCGACGTGATGATCGCCGGCAAGATCGCCGTGGTTGCCGGTTACGGCGACGTGGGCAAGGGCAGCGCCCAGGCCCTGCGCGCGCTGTCCGCGCAAGTGTGGGTGACCGAGATCGATCCGATCTGCGCGCTGCAGGCCGCCATGGAAGGCTACCGCGTGGTGACGATGGACTACGCCGCCGAGCACGGCGACATCTTCGTGACCTGCACCGGCAACTACCACGTGATCACGCACGACCACATGGCCAAGATGAAGGACCAGGCCATCGTCTGCAACATCGGCCACTTCGACAACGAGATCGACATCGCATCGGTCGAGAAGTACGAATGGGACGAGATCAAGCCGCAGGTTGACCACGTCAAGTTCCCGGACGGCAAGAAGATCATCATCCTGGCCAAGGGCCGTCTGGTGAACCTGGGCTGCGCCACGGGCCACCCGTCGTACGTGATGAGCAGCTCGTTCGCCAACCAGACGATCGCCCAGATCGAACTGTGGGCCGAACGTGACAGCGGCAAGTACCCGGTTGGCGTGTACGTGCTGCCGAAGCACCTGGACGAAAAGGTCGCGCGCCTGCAGCTCCGGAAGCTGAACGCGCAACTGACCGAACTGACCGAGCAGCAGGCGGCCTACATCGGCGTGAAGAAGGAAGGCCCGTACAAGGCCGACCACTACCGCTACTGATCGGCCACGGCTCTCGCCCCCGGCGCGGCTCCCCGCTCCCGCGCGGGGAGCCGCGCCGGCCGCGCGACACGGCGTCATCAAGACCGTGCACAATTAGTGTCATCCAACCAAAAACAAAGGAGTTGCAATGAGACTGTTGGCCGTATGGATCATCAATGCCGCAGCGTTGTTCCTGGTGGGTTACCTGATCAGCGGGGTCCATCTTGGCAGCTTCGGCTCCGCCATGATTGCCGCGCTGGTGCTGGGCCTCGTCAATGCGCTGATTCGGCCGATCCTCGTCATCCTGACGCTGCCGGTCACGCTGCTGACGCTGGGCCTGTTCATCTTCGTCATCAACGCGCTGCTGTTCCTGTTCGTGGGCAACCTGCTGCAAGGATTCGTCGTGGACGGCTTCGGTTCGGCGCTGCTCGGCTCGATCTTGTACAGCGTGATTGCGTGGATCCTGGCCAGCGTGCTGCTGGGCGAGCGCAACTGACGCGTTGAGACTCTTTTTCTGGGCGCCGCCACGGCGGCGTGCCAACCATGACTGATCGTTACTTCAGCTTCGAATTCTTCCCGCCCAAGACGGCGGAGGGCGCGGAGAAACTGCGCAATACGCGCGCGCAGCTTGCGCCGCTGCAGCCCAAGTACATCTCGGTGACGTTCGGCGCCGGCGGTACCACGCAGCAGGGCACGCTCGATGCCGTGCTGGAGATCCAGCGCGAAGGTATCGAGGCTGCGCCGCACTTGTCGTGCGTGGGCTCCACGCGCGACAGCATCCGGACGATTCTCCAGACCTATCGCGATGGCGGCATCCGCCACATCGTGGCGCTGCGCGGCGACATGCCGTCGGGCATGGGCGAGATCGGCGAGTTCCGCTATGCCAACGAACTCGTCGAGTTCATCCGCGCGGAAACCGGTGACTGGTTCAACATCGAAGTGGCCGCCTATCCCGAGTACCACCCGCAGGCCCGTTCGCCGCGTCACGACCTGGAAAACTTCGTGCGCAAGGTCAAGGCCGGCGCGGACTCGGCAATCACGCAGTACTTCTTCAACGCCGATGCGTACTTCCGCTTCGTCGACGACGTGCGCGCGATGGGCGTGGAAGTGCCGATCGTGCCCGGCATCATGCCGATCACGAACTACTCTCAGCTGATGCGCTTTTCCGAGATGTGCGGCGCCGAAGTGCCGCGCTGGGTAGCCAAGCGGCTCGAGTCGTTCGGCGATGACAAGGAAGCGATCCGCGCCTTCGGCCTGGACGTGGTGACCGACCTGTGCGCGCGCCTGCTCGATGCGGGCGTGCCGGGCCTGCACTTCTACACGCTCAACGCCGCCGGCGCGACCAAGGCGGTCTGGCAGCGCCTGAAGCTGTAATTCCCGATGCCCGCCGCGCGCCGCCCGGACCCATTCGTCGAGCACCTGCTCGAACTGATGGCGCCGCTGGCGGCCAACATCGGGGCCATCACGGCCAAGCGGATGTTCGGCGGGCATGGCCTGTTCTACGATGGCCTGATGTTCGCGCTCATCAGTGGCGGCCAGTGCTTCCTGAAGGCCGACGACGTCACGCTGGCGCGCTTCGAGGCCGAGGGCAGCGAGCCGTTCCGGTATCAGTCCGCGCGCCGCGAGGTGACGATGCGTCACTACCTGAGCCTGCCACCCGCGTGCCTGGAATCGCCCGCAGCGATGACACCGTGGGCGCGCATGGCCGTGGAAGCCGCGTTACGTCTGGGTAACGTGCGCTGACCACCTGACCGCCTGGTCACTGGCGTGGCCGTTGGTGTCATACTCGGCGGCATGGTCACCGCCACATTCCGTTTCTACGAGGAACTGAACGACTTCCTGGCGCCGGCACAACGTCGCCGGGACCTGTCGTGTCCCTGCGCGCGCGCCGCCACGGTCAAGCACATGATCGAAGCGCTGGGCGTACCGCATACCGAGGTGGAACTGATTCTCGTCAACGGCGAGTCGTCGCCGTTCGAGCGCATCGTGTGCGACGGCGACCGCATCGCGGTCTACCCGAAATTCGAATCGTTCGATGTCGCGCCGCTGCTACGTGTCCGCGAACATCCGCTGCGCGAAATCCGCTTCGTGGCGGACGCCCATCTAGGCGGCCTGGCGCATCTGCTGCGCATGACCGGTTTCGATACGCTCTACGACAACCACTTCGAAGACAGCGAGATCGCCCGCATCGCCTCGGACGAGAAGCGCATCGTACTGACCCGCGACCGCGAACTGCTCAAGCGCCGCGGCATCACCCACGGCTGCTATGTGCGGGCGATCCGGTCGTCATTGCAGGTCAGGGAGATTTTTTCCAGACTGGACCTGGCTCGCAGCGCCAGGCCATTCTCGCTCTGCCTCGATTGCAACGTGCCCCTGCGTCGTATCGGCAAGACCGATGTGGATGGGCGCGTGCCGGAAGGGGTGTTCGAGCGTCACGAGCATTTCGTCACCTGCCCGCATTGCCAGCGCGTGTTCTGGGAAGGATCGCACTGGCGCAAGATGCGGACGCTGGTGGAGGAGCTGATGAGCGCCCAGGCCGACCAGGTTGCCTCTGGTGGTCCGGGTGGCCCGGGTGGAAATAGCTAGGCCACCCCTCGTTCCGTGACCAGCCAGTCCATCGGCAGGTCATGCGACGCTGCCTGCAGCGGCACCTCGCACGCGGCAAAGGCGATTCCGATCGCTATCGGCGTGGCCTTTGCGGCAGCCATGGCCGCCAGCGTGCGGTCGTAGAAGCCGCCGCCGTATCCCAGGCGGAACTTATCGGCGCTGAATCCGACACATGGAATGAGCAGTGCGTCTGGTGTTACGGCTCCGGTGCCATCGGGCACCGGAATGCCGTACTGGCCGGCGCGCATTGTCGTGTCTGGCGCCCACGCATGGAAATCGAGCGGCGCAGCGGGCCGGCTCACGATGGGCAGGGCGGCCACGCGGCCGGGCATCGCGGCCAGCCATCGGGTCACGGTGTCGCGTGCGTCGAACTCCTGCTGGATCGGCCAGTAGAACCCCAGTCGTTGCACGCCGAGACGTTCGAGCAGTGGCGCGAGCGCTGCCGCGATCTGTGCATCCGCCGTCTCTCGATCGGGTAGCGCGGCGCGTAGCGCGAGCAGCCGGCGGCGCAGGGCGCGACGGTCCTCAGGGGCCATGAAATAAAGGCTGTCCGGCCCGTTGTCCGGTGCTTGGTTTGGTGGCATGGCGTGCAATAATGGCCATCGAACAGACATTTGAAAACAATGCTGGACGCGCAAATGAAGATGCGCGCCGGTGGTACGAATCACGAATCCTGCGTGCCTGTCGCGTGACAGGCACGCACCCAACAAGGAATACCAAGAATGCCGAAGGGAGTATATCTGCGCCGTGCAGGACGCTTCGCCTGGCTTGCGTTCGCAGGTGCGCTGCTGGCTACCCCAGTCTACGCGCAGAAACGTACGGCGACGCCCCAGAAAGCGGTGCAGCAGCAACCGGCCGCCCTGACGATTCCGTCGGACCCGGACGATGCCTTTGTCGCGCTGCGCGAGGCCGCCCGCAAGAACGACGCGGACCGCGCCGCGGCCATCTCGGCCACGCTGGTCGACTATCCGATTCCGTCGTACGTCGAATACTTCCGCATCAAGTCGCAGATGTTCGACTCGAGCGGCCAGCCGCTGATCGACACGCCGGATGCCGAGATCAGCGCGTTCCTGCAACGCTACCAGGGCGAGGCGATTGCCGACCGGATGCGCAATGACTGGCTGCTGGTGCTTGGCAAGAAGCGCGACTGGGCAAACTTCGACGTCCAGTATCCGCAGTTCGTGCTGAAGGACGATACGCAGGTGGAGTGCTACGCGCTGCTGTCGCGCGCGCTCAAGGGCCAGAACGTGGCCGCCGATGCGCGTGCGGTGCTGGTCGACCCGCGCTACTACGGCGACGGCTGTGTTGACCTGATCAGCTACATGGCGCAGAGCCAGCAGATCCAGCGCAGCGACGTGGCTTTCCAGGCGCGTCAGGCGCTGGAGCAGAACTACACCACGCTGGCCGGCAAGATCGCCGCCGCGGTGCCCGATGCGCGCGTGGATGGCGATTCGCTGGCCACCGTGGTCAAGATGGCACGTAACGATCCCTCGCAGGCCGCCGCCTACCTGGGCACGATCTCGGGCAACCTGTCGCGTGACGAGCAGGGCGCGGCCTGGGGCGTGATCGGCCAGTTCGCGGCCAAGAAGCTGATGCCGGAGGCTGCCGGCTACTACCGTCGCCAGATGGACCTGGGCGGTAACCAGTGGCTGTCCGATGAGTCGCAGGAGTGGCGCGTGCGGGCAGCGCTGCGTCAGGGCGACTGGAAGCAGGTGCGCCAGTCCATCGAATCGATGCGTCCCGAGCTGCGTGCCAAGGATCCGGCATGGACGTACTGGTACGCGCGCGCGCTCAAGGCCGATGGCCGTGGCAGCGATGCCCAGCAGCAGTTCCAGTCGATCGCCGGCCAGTTCAATTTCTATGGCCAACTGGCCAGCGAGGAACTGGGCAACCGCATCACGATTCCGACGCGGACCACGGTCACCGATGCCGAGGCGATGGCGATGCGCTCGCGCGCCGGCTTCACGCGCGCCAAGAAGTTCTATGACCTGAACCTGCGCTTCGAAGGCAACCGCGAGTGGAACTGGGAACTGCGCGGCATGAACGATCGTGACCTGCTGGCCGCGGCCGAGTACGCGCGCAAGATCGAGCTGCTCGATCGTACCGTCAACACGTCCGACCGCACCAAGGCCGAGCACGATTTCACGCAGCGCTTCCCGATGCCGTACCGGGACATCATGCAGCGTGCCACGGACGAGGTCGGCCTCGACATGGCGTGGGCCTACGGCCTGATTCGTCAGGAATCGCGCTTCATCATGAATGCGCGTTCGTCCGCGGGCGCGCATGGCCTGATGCAGGTGATGCCGGCCACGGCCAAGTACGTCGCGCGCAAGATCGGCATGACCGACTTCTCGCCGTCGATGATGGGAGACCCCAACATCAACATCATGCTCGGCACCAACTACATGAGCATGGTGCTGACCGATCTGGACAGCTCCTGGACGCTGGCGTCCGCCGGCTACAACGCTGGTCCGGGACGGCCCAAGGCGTGGCGTACCAGCCTGTCGCGACCGGTGGAAGGCGCGATCTTTGCAGAGACGATCCCGTTCACCGAGACGCGGAACTACGTGAAGAATGTGCTTTCGAACGCCACGTACTATGCTGCATTAATGAGTGGCCGGCCCCAGTCCCTGAAAGACCGTCTGGGAATGGTCGCGCCGTCTTCGGTCACGACGACCAGCCTCCCCTGAGCCTGACGAGGCACTCTCGCACTCAGACGGAGACGGTGGGCCCCGTGGCCACGGACGCGCGCATCGATGCCCGCGTAACGTGTTCGTCACGGAGCCCACCATGCAGACCAGCAATGTTCTTGTCATCGGGGGCGCCGGTTTCATCGGCAGCCACCTGATTTCCCGCCTTGCCGGCGCAGCCACCGCCTCCGGTGCGCCGCTCGATCCGGCCTCCAGTCCCGATAGTCCCATCGCGCCCGATCGCATCATCGTCGGCACGCGCAATGTCGAGCATGCCCAGCACCTGCTGCTGCTGCCGCGTGTCGAAGTGATCGAACTTGGCCTGGCCGACGACGCGGTGCTCGACGACGCCATCGGCTCGCTTGGCGTCGACGGTATCGTCGTCAATCTGGTTGGCGTCCTGCATGGCGAGCGTGGCGACCCGTATGGGCCGCAGTTCGCCGCCGCGCATGTCGATCTGCCGCGCCAGGTCGTCGAATCCTGCAAGCGCACTGGCGTTCGCAGGCTGCTTCACATGAGCGCGCTCGGCGCCGATCCACAAGGACCGTCGATGTATCTGCGCAGCAAGGGCGATGGTGGGAGGATCGTGCGCGAAAGCGGGCTCGACTGGACGATCTTCCGTCCATCGGTCGTATTCGGTCCCGACGATCATTTCCTGAACCTGTTCGCCCAGTTGCAGCAGATGGCGCCGGTGGTGCCGCTGGCGTGCGCCCACGCGCGATTCCAGCCGGTGTTTGTGCTGGACGTGGTGCAGGCCTTCGTCAATGCGATGGTCCATCCCGAAACGATCGGGCAGGTCTACGAGCTTGGCGGTCCGCAGGTCTACACGCTCGAGGAACTCGTCCGCTTTGCCGGCCGCGCGTCGGGGCATCCCCGTCCGGTCATCGCGCTACCCGACGCGCTCGCGCGGATGCAGGCGGCGGTGCTCGAACACGTGCCCGGTGGCACGGTGCTGTCGCGCGACAATCTCGACTCGATGCGGCTGGACAACGTGCTGGCGCACCCGATGGCGGCCGAGCTTGGCGTGCGCCCGGTCAGCCTGGAAGTCGTGATGACCGACGTGCTGTCCGGCCGCAATCGCGACAGCGCGCTGCGGTTCATGCGGGGCAGCGTGCATCGATGACCGGGGCTAGCGCCCGATCGATGTGATTGCGGCTCACACGCTTGCGAGCGTAATTCGCTTGGAATGCGCCCGGCGAGGTCGATAGAATGACCGGTTCGGGGCGCGCGCGTTGCTTTCCGTACGTTCACCGCCCGAAAACCTTTTGACCCTCGCCCCAAGGATCTGCGATGAAGCTCGTCATCGGCAACAAGAACTACTCTTCCTGGTCGCTGCGCCCGTGGCTGTTGCTGCGCCACGCCGGCATTGCCTTCGAGGAAATCGCGGTACGTCTGTTCACGAAGGAGTTCGCGACCGAGATCGCGCGCTATTCGCCGGCTGGCAAGGTGCCGGCGCTGATCGATGGCGACGTGACCGTATGGGATTCGCTGTCGATCAGCGAATATGTCGCCGAACGCTTTCCGGAGAAGGCCCTGTGGCCGAAGGACGCCGCCGCGCGCGCGCTGGCGCGTTCGATCTGCGCCGAGATGCATTCCGGGTTTGGCAACCTGCGCAGCCAGATGCCGATGAACGTGACGGCAATGCTGCCGGGGCTGGGCTGGAACGTCGCCGTGCAGCGTGACATCGACCGCATCGCGTCGATCTGGACCGATCTGCGCACGCGCTACGCGTCCGAGGGTCCGTTCCTGTTCGGCGGCTTTACGATTGCCGACGCGTTCTACGCGCCGATAGTCAGCCGCTTTGCCACCTACGGCGTGCATCTGCCCGAAGCCGCCAAGGCGTACGCTGACTTCGTGCTGGCGCTGCCCGCGATGCAGGAATGGGCGGCGGCGGCGCGCGAGGAACGGGACTTCGTCCCGGCCGATGAACCGTATCGCACCGAGCCGGATCGTCCGGACGCGATCATCGTTTCGGGTTGATTCATGCAGGTGTACGCAGTGGGCGGCGCCGTCCGCGACCAGTTGCTCGGAAAGCCGAGCCAGGACCGTGACTACGTGGTGGTGGGCGCCACGCCCGCGGACATGGAGGCCGCCGGCTTCAAGCCGGTGGGCAAGGATTTCCCGGTCTTCCTCCATCCGCAGACCAAGGCCGAGTACGCGCTGGCGCGGACCGAGCGCAAGACTGCGGTCGGCTACAAGGGCTTTGCCTTCTATACCGGCGCCGACGTGACGCTGGAGGAGGATCTCGTCCGGCGTGACCTGACCATCAACGCGATGGCCCAGGCGGTGGACGAGCATGACAACCTCGTCGGCCCGGTGATCGACCCCTATGGCGGCCAGAAGGACCTGGCCGCGCGCAAATTCCGCCACGTGTCCGACGCCTTCGCCGAGGATCCGGTGCGTATCCTGCGCGTGGCGCGTTTCGCGGCGCGCTTCCACGATTTCACGGTGGCGCCGGAGACCGTCGCGCTGATGCGCAAGATCGTCGACGCGGGCGAGGTGGATGCGCTGGTGCCCGAGCGCGTCTGGCAGGAACTGTCTCGCGGGTTGATGGAGGCGAAGCCGTCACGCATGTTCGACGTGCTGCGCGAGTGCGGCGCGCTGGCCCACCTGTTGCCGGAACTCGATCGCCTATGGGGCGTGCCCCAGCGCCCGGAATATCATCCCGAAGTCGATACCGGCGTGCACGTGATGATGGTGATCGACTACGCGGCGAGCGTCGGCGCATCGCTGCCGGTGCGCTTCGCCGCGATGGCGCACGACCTTGGCAAGGGCACCACGCCCGAGGACATGCTGCCCCGGCATATCGGACACGAGCAACGTGGTGTCAAGTTGCTCGAAGCCATCTGCCAGCGCCTGCGCGTGCCGAACGATTGCCGCGAGCTGGCCCTGGTGGTGGCGCGCGAGCACGGCAATATCCATCGCAGCATGGAGTTCGGCGCGGCGGCGGTGACGCGGCTGGTCGAGCGTTGCGACGCGCTGCGCAAGCCGGAGCGGTTCGCCGAGGCGCTGCTGGCCTGCGAGGCCGACGCGCGTGGGCGCCTGGGTTTTGCGGACAAGGACTACCCGCAGGTGGCTCGCCTGCTGGCTGCGCGCGATGCGGCGGCTTCCGTGGACGCCGGCGCGATTGCCAAGGCTTGCGGGGACAGGGTCGATCAGATCAAGGACCGGGTGCACAAGGCCAGGGTGGTGGCGGTGGCGCAGCGGCTGGGGATGGCGGAGGAGTAGGGGGCGGCCCCCTACAGCAGCTTCCCGATCACCAGCGCCGCCAGCGACAGCAGGATCGTCGACGCGAACGGCAGCACGTACTCGCGGCCGAACAAGCGGAACCGGACATCGCCCGGCAGGCGTCCCAGCCCGATCTTCTGCAGCCACGGCAGCGAGGCTGACAGCACGATCACGCAGAGAAAGATGGTGAACGTCCAGCGCAACATGGCGACCCGGGCTCCCTTAGTAGACTTAGAGTGCGAAGCTGCGGTCGCCGCGCGCGAAGCCGTCTAGCGGCATGGCGTCGTCGATGCCGCGGGTGAGGGCGATGACCTTGAACAGCTCGCCCATCTCCGCTTCAGACAACAGCTTCTGCACAGCATTGGCCTGCGGCAGGAATGCGCGGGCGTCGCTCGGATCGAGCGACATCATCAGATCCGTGATGCCGGCATTCATCAGGAAGCGCGCCTGCGAGGCGTAGCCGGACACTTGCAGGCCAGCCTCCACGGCCGCCTGGGCGATGCCGCTGAAGTTCACGTGCGCGGTGATGTCCTGCAGTCCGGGGTAAAGGAACGGGTCGGGGTGTGCGTGATGACGGTAGTGGCACATCAGCGTGCCGCCGGTACGGTGCGGATGGTAGTACTCGGACGCCGGGAAACCATAGTCGATAAAGAACGCCGCGCCGCGCGCCAGCAGCGCGCCCACGGCGCGGGTGAATCCTTCCGCTTCGGCATGGGTCTCGGTGACGATGTCGTGGTCGCCCGGAATCCCGAGCAGTACCTCAGGGATCGCGCCGTCCTCCAATGGCCGGTCTTCGAAGGCGAAGGCCTCGGCGCCCGCCTTTCCATCCTTCGCGCAGACCACGCCACGTTCGTGCCAGCGGCCGCCAATACGCGCGTACAGCCGCACCGGCATTGCATCGAGCACTTCGTTGCCCACCACCACACCCTCGAAGCGGTCCGGCAGGGCGTCCAGCCAGGTGACGCGCCCGGCCAGATGCGGGGCCCGCTGGTCCAGCGTGGCCTGCTGGCGCGCACGCAGTTCACCGGACAGTTCGACGATCTGGTAGGTGTCTGGCAGCGCATCCTCGGTTTCGAGCGCGAGCAGCAGGTCGGCGGCCAGCCGGCCGGTGCCCGCGCCGAATTCCATGACGCGCGGCAGGTTCATCCTGATCAGGGGCACGAACTGGCGCGCCAGCGTGCGGGCGAAGAATGGCGTCAGTTCCGGGGCGGTGATGAAATCGCTGCCGTCGCTGACGTCGCGGCCGAACTTGGCCGCACCGCCACTGTAGTAGCCCAGCCGGGGGGCGTAGAGCGCCAGCGACATGAATCGATCGAAGCCGATCCAGCCGCCCGCTGCGTCGATGGCGCCGGCAATACAGATGGAAAGGGCCGCAGAGGCGTCCAGCGCATCTGCGGAGGGAAGGGGTAGACTAGCGACTTTCTGCATACCGCGAATTGTAGCAATGCCAGATTCTCAGACTACGGGCACTTCACAGGCTTCGGGCGCCAATTCTCGCGGCGTGGCGCTGGTCACCGGCGGCGCGCGCCGCCTGGGCCGTGCCATCGCCCTCGAACTTGCCGCACAAGGCTGGGACGTTGCCGTTCACTGCAACCGCTCGCGCGACGAAGCGGACGCGCTGGCCACCCAGATCCGCGGCCTCGGACGCCGCGCCGCCGTGCTGCAGGCCGACCTGTCGAATGAAGCCGCCACGGCCCGGTTGATTCCCGCCTGCATCGACGCACTCGGCGTGCCGGCCTGCCTGGTCAACAACGCGTCGCTGTTCCAGTACGACGTGGCGACGAGCTTCTCCTATGGGTCGCTCGACACACACATGCGCACCAACGTGGCGGCCCCGCTGCTGCTGGCGCGTGAGATGCACAAGGCGCTTGGCGCCGGCGGCAACGAGACCGGGCAGCTCGGCGTTGTGATCAACCTGCTCGACCAGAAGCTGAACAACCTGAATCCCGATTTCCTGTCGTACACGCTGTCGAAGGCCGCGCTGCAGACTGCCACGGTGCAGCTTGCGCAGGCACTGGCGCCGCGTCTGCGGGTGGTGGGCGTCGCGCCCGGCATCACGCTGGTGTCCGGCGACCAGTCCGACCCGGGCTTTGTCCGCGCCCATGGGATGACGCCGCTGGGCCAGTCGTCTACGCCGGAAGACATCGCGCAGGCCGTGGCCTACCTGGCCGTGGCGCGCGCCGTTACCGGCACCACGTTGTACGTCGACGGAGGCCAGCACCTGATGCCGCTGGCCCGCGACGTGATGTTCCTTACTGAATAAGCTGTTTCTGATTTGCCAGCCATGACCTTTGCCGCCCTCTCCCATCCCAGCCTGCAAAACTGCCGTCGCATGTTCCTGCGCAACTATGAAGTGCAGATCAACATTGGCGTGCACGAATTCGAGAAGAAGGGCGAACAGCGCGTGCTCGTCAATATCGACCTGTTCGTGTCGCTGGCCGAGACCACGCCGCAGGCCGACAAGCTCGAGGAAGTGGTCGACTACGACTTCATGCGCAACACCGTGGCCGAGCGCATGGCGCGTGGCCATATCCACCTGCAGGAAACGCTGTGCGACGACGTGGCGCGCGCGATGCTGCAGCACCCGAAGGTGCGCGCCGTGCGCGTGTCGACCGAAAAACCGGACGTCTACCCGGATTGCGATGCCGTCGGCGTGGAAGTGTTCCACGTCAAGCCCGCCTGATCTGGCCGCTCTGCCCGAGCGGGGCCGCGCAGCGCCGGGCGGTGGGCTCCAGTAGAATGTTGGCCCGTTGAAACCGGGCCATTGTTCCGCGCCCGTACTGATCCAGGTATGTCATATGAGTCACTCCGCTAACTTCTATCGTCTCGAAACCCGTCTGCAGTCGCTGACCGGCAAGGCCATCGGCGACTTCGGCATGATCGAGGACGGCGACACAGTGCTGGTCTGCATGAGTGGCGGCAAGGACTCTTACACGATGCTGTCGGTGCTGACGGCGCTTCAGAAACGGGCGCCGATCCAGTTCAAGCTGATCGCGATGAACCTGGACCAGAAGCAGCCGGGCTTTCCCGAGCATGTGCTGCCGGCATACCTGAAGTCTCTCGGCGTGGAGTATGTGATCGTCGAGGCGGACACGTACTCGATCGTCAAGGAGAAGGTGCCCGAGGGCAAGACCACCTGCTCGTTGTGCTCGCGCCTGCGCCGCGGCGTGATCTATCGCACGGCCAAGGAGCTGGGCGCCAACAAGATCGCGCTGGGCCATCACCGCGACGACATCGTCAATACGTTCTTCCTGAACATGTTCTTCGGCGGCAAGATGAAGGCGATGCCGCCGAAGCTGGCCACCGACGACGGCCAGCACATCGTGATCCGGCCGCTGGCGTACTGCGCGGAGAAGGACATCGCGTCGTATGCGCGTGCCATGGCATTCCCGATCATCCCGTGCAACCTGTGCGGCTCGCAGGAAAACCTGCAGCGCAAGAAGGTGAGCGAAATGCTGCAGGCATGGGAGCGCGAGAACCCGGGCAGGATCGACAACATCTTCTCGGCGCTACGCAACGTGGTGCCGTCGCACCTGGCCGATACGGACCTGTTCCCGTTCACGGGGCTGGCTACCGGGTTGGGCAAGATCGACGAGGCATCGCTGTTCGGCGAGACCACGTTCACGCAGCAGGCGCTGACCTTCACGGGCAATGTCGAGGCGAACCGGATGGAGTTCGTGCGCTTCGACAAGATCCAGAAGGCCCAGGAGGCGTCGGAACAGGCTTCGGAACCGTCGGCCTGACGCCTCCCCCCGCCTCCCCCCGCCTTCCCCCAAGGTTGGCTACTGTGACGCCTGCGCGGAGCGCCCGGGCTCGCGCATCAACGCCTGCACATCCTCGATCCATCCCTGGAAGCGCTTGACCGCGTGGGCCTTCTGTTCCGGCGTGGTCAGGTTGGCGATCGTCACCGTCAGGTTGATCCCCGCATCGGTACTCCGCTGCTGGCCCGTGGCCGGGCGCTGCCAGTCGTCGGCATAGTGACGCAGCATCTCTTCGGCCTGCGCCTTGGGCGGGCGCGTGGTCGAGATCTCGCGCGCCAGCGCCACCCATTCCTGCTGGCGGCGCACGCGCTCGCTGTAACGGGCGTCGGCGTTCAGCATATAGGGCCCCATCGCGTCGCGGATGGCCTTTTCCTGGTCGCGCGAGAAGCTGCCATAGACCAGCTTGGCATAGTCCATGATCTTGTCGTAGCGGGCATCGGTGCGCGCGTCGGCATCGGAGCCGAGGAACTGCTTGCGATATTTCGTATTGCTCTCGGCGAACTTCGTCTCCATCCGCTTGATCTGGTCGGGCGATAGCGTGAGCATCAATTCTGCAAGGTCAGGAATCGTGTTCTCGTACGCCTGACGTCCCAGTCGCTGGCTGTCCTGCTGGGCCTCCCGGATCATCGCGATATCGACGGGTCCGGCCACCTCGCCCTTGACCCGGGCAAGGACCTTGGTGACTTCCGGAAGCTGCGAGCGCCGGTGCCACGCGAAGAATCGGGCGATGGCGTCGCGTGTCGGCACCTCCTGGGCATCCGAGACATCCACGTAGCGGTCCACCCACCAGTAGGCGAGCCGGTCCCCCTGCTCGTAGCCCAGCTTCATGGCGTTGCAGCCGCCAAGTACCGCGACGAACGTGAGTGTTGCGATCGCCACAAACACGCGACGTGACCAATTGTGAAGAATGGTAATTCGGCGTGATATGGCCAGATCGGTCCGGGGGGGCGTGCTAGAATCTGCGCGCATGTTTCCAGGGGCGGCGGATCGCCCGCCAGCCCAAGCGTGGCAACGGTTTGGGCGCGGCCAGCCAGTTCGGCGCACGGCCGGACGCGACGCTCCCAGGCACGGATTTTCCAGCTTATTCTCAGACACACTCACTTAGGGACCTCCTTGTGAATATCGTCATTCTTGCCGCGGGCATGGGCAAGCGGATGAACTCCGCGCTGCCCAAGGTGCTGCACCCGGTGGCCGGCCAGCCAATGCTATCCCACGTCCTCGATACCGCGCGCACGCTGTCGCCGTCGCGGCTCGTGGTGGTGGTGGGTCATGGTGCCGAGCTGGTGCGCAAAGCCGTTGGCGCGGACGATGTTGCCTTTGCCGAGCAGGCTCAGCAACTGGGCACCGGCCACGCCGTGATGCAGGCCCTGCCGCTGCTCGACGACAGCCAGCCCACGCTGGTGCTGTACGGCGACGTGCCGCTGACCTCGGTCGACACCCTGAAGGGCCTCGTGCAGGCCGCCGGCGCCGAGCGCCTGGGCGTGCTGACTGTCGAGATGCCCGATCCTACCGGATATGGACGGATCGTTCGTGACGCCGCCGGCAATATCGTGCGCATCGTCGAGCAGAAGGATGCCAGCGAGGACGTTCGCGCGATTCGCGAGATCAACACCGGCATTATCGTCTGCCCGACGGCGCATCTGCGCCAGTGGCTGGCCACGCTGCGCAACGACAACTCGCAGGGCGAGTACTACCTGACCGATACGATCGAGCGCGCCGTCAATGATGGCGTGGAGGTCGTGTCGGCCCAGCCGGCCGCGTTGTGGGAGACGCTCGGCGTCAACAGCAAGGTCCAGCTTGCCGAGATCGAACGTATTCACCAGCGCAACATTGCCCAGCGGCTGCTGGAGGCGGGCGTCACGCTGCTCGATCCGGCACGCATCGACGTGCGCGGCGAGCTAACCTGCGGGCGCGACGTCACCATCGACGTGGGCTGCGTGTTCGAGGGTCGTGTGCACCTGGAAGACGGCGTGTCCGTCGGCGCGCACTGCGTCGTTCGCAACACGACGATCGGCGCCGGCGCGCGTATCCAGCCGTTCTGCCACTTCGAGGACGCCAAGGTCGGGCCGGACGGACGCATCGGACCGTACGCGCGGCTGCGCCCGGGCACGGAGCTCGGCCAGGACGTGCATATCGGCAATTTCGTCGAGATCAAGAACAGCCAGATCGCCGACCACAGCAAGGCCAATCACCTGGCCTACGTGGGCGACGCGACGGTGGGGCAGCGCGTCAATATTGGCGCGGGTACCATTACCTGCAATTACGATGGCGTGAACAAGCACCGCACGGTGCTCGAGGACGATGTGTTCATCGGCTCCGACACCCAGCTGGTGGCGCCGGTGACGGTGCGCCGCGGCGCCACGATTGGCGCGGGGACCACGCTGACCAAGGAAGCGCCGGCCGACAAGCTGACGTTGTCGCGCGCCAAGCAGATGACCCTGGATGCGTGGCAGCGTCCGGTCAAGCAACCGAAAAAATAAGAGGGGTTCAAAACATGTGTGGCATCGTTGGGGCGGTCTCTCACCGCAATATCGTTCCTGTCCTGATCGAGGGCCTGCGCCGTCTCGAGTACCGTGGCTACGATTCCTGCGGCGTGGCCGTGGTGCGTGACGGTATTCTCGAGCGCGCCCGTACCGTATCGCGCGTGGCCGAACTGGACGCGCAGACGCAGTCGTCTGGCCTGGCCGGCCACATCGGCATCGCGCACACGCGCTGGGCCACGCACGGCAAGCCGGACACCGTCAACGCCCACCCGCACTTCTCGGACGAGACCATCGCGCTCGTTCACAACGGCATCATCGAGAACTACGAGCCGCTGCGCGACGAACTGCGCGCGGTCGGGTACGGTTTCGAGTCGCAGACTGATACCGAAGTGGTGGCGCACCTGATCCACCAGGCTTACACGTACCCGAGCAGCGCCACGCGAGGCGACCTGTTCGGCGCGGTGCGCGCGGTCACCAAGCGCCTGCATGGCGCCTACGCGATCGCCGTGGTGGCCAAGGACCAGCCGGACGTGGTGGTCGGCGCGCGCGCCGGCTCGCCGCTGGTGGTGGCACTGGGCGAGGGCGAATCGTTCCTGGCTTCTGACGCGCTGGCCGTGGCCGGCACCGCCAACCGCATCGTCTATCTGGAAGAGGGCGATGTGGTCGAGATCTCGCGCGGTGGCGCGCGGATTCGCGACGTGCTCGACCACGAGGTCGAGCGCGAAGCGCGCGTGGTGGAAGCCCACGCCGCCGCGGTGGAACTGGGCCCGTACCGGCACTTCATGCAGAAGGAAATCTTCGAGCAGCCGCGCGCGCTGGGCGATACGCTGGAAGGCATCTCCGCGATCACGCCCGAGCTGTTCGGTGAGAACGCCGCGCAGGTGTTCTCGGAAATCGACAGTGTGCTGATCCTGGCCTGCGGCACGAGCTACTACTCGGGCTGCACGGCCAAGTACTGGCTCGAATCGATCGCGAAGATCCCGACCCAGGTGGAAGTCGCCAGCGAATACCGCTACCGCGACACCGTGCCGAACCCGCGCGCGCTGGTGGTGGTGATTTCGCAGTCCGGTGAGACGGCCGACACGATGGCCGCGCTGCGTCATGCCCGCTCACTGGGCCACACGCACACGCTGGCCGTCTGCAACGTGGCGACGAGCGCCATGGTGCGTGAGACCGAGCTGAGCTTCCTGACACGCGCTGGTACCGAGATCGGCGTGGCGTCGACCAAGGCCTTCACGACACAACTGGCTGCGCTGTACATGCTGACGCTGGCGCTGGCCAAGGTGCGCGGCTACCTGACCGATGCGCAGGAAGCCGAAGCCCTGACCAACCTCCGCCACCTGCCGGCAGCGCTGCATGGTGTGCTGGCGCTGGAGCCGCAGATCATCGCGTGGTCGGAAGACTTCGCGCGCCGCGAGAACGCGCTGTTCCTGGGGCGAGGCCTGCATTACCCGATCGCCCTGGAAGGCGCGCTCAAGCTCAAGGAAATCTCGTACATCCATGCTGAAGCCTATCCGGCTGGCGAACTCAAGCACGGCCCGCTGGCGCTCGTGACCGAGGCGATGCCGGTGGTGACCGTGGCGCCGAACGACGCGCTGCTGGAGAAGCTGAAGTCGAACATCCAGGAAGTGCGCGCCCGCGGTGGCCGTCTCTATGTGTTCGCCGACTCGGACACGCATATCCAGTCGTCGGATGGCATCCAGGTGATCCGGATGCCCGAGCACTATGGTGCGCTGTCTCCGATCCTGCATGTGGTGCCGCTGCAACTGCTGGCGTATCACACCGCCTGCGCACGCGGTACCGACGTCGACAAGCCGCGGAACCTGGCCAAGTCGGTGACGGTGGAGTAAATCCGGTTTTGACCGCCGTCCGTATCATTACTTGATCTCGGACGTGTCTCGCTTTGTGCGGGCAAATGAGTGCCGCTCATACGGCGGGGCGGTAGCCGCAGATGCTGGACGGCGTCTGCGGCCCGTCTGCGGCTGCCTTGCGGCAGTCATGAGAAGTTTCTTATACGTCTCTTTTCTTCCGCGAATTTCCCATTCAGACAACGGTGTGCCCGGCCGGAGTCCTCGCCATTCGCATGGTTGCATCGACCCAACAGAAGAGCGTTGCGCGTTGATCCGGGGCTATTGACACTCGTAGGTCACATCGGCCACTATCGTGCCGTCCAATCCCGGCATTGCACTTGCCGGAAGTCGCGGACAACAGAATCAAAAGAACATAATCGGGTTATTGGGAGCAGCGCCTCACCAGAGAGTGGGGCCTGTTGTCAGAAGAAACCGGGGGTCAAGATGAACAGGGTCAAGGCAACACTCGTCCAGTGTCCGCAGTCGATCATTCTCTGGCGACACTAGCATGCACGCGCCGCTCTGCAACAACGCAAGCGCGCCGCGCCGTTCCAACTTAGCAGCTTCCCGCTCAATCAGGAGGGGAGGGCTTCGTTCGGTAATTGTGCGTGCTTCTGGATTTACGCTCATCGAAGTCATGGTGACGGTGGCCATCATCGCCATCCTGGCTGCGATTGCAATCCCAAACTACAGCGACTACGTTCTGCGTGGCCAGCTCGCCAATGCTACCAACATACTCGGGGGCATTCGGGCGCAGATGGAGCAGTACTATCAGGACAACCGCACTTACGCGGTTTCCGGGACGTTCTCTCCCCCGTGCCTGTCGATTACCGCGGTTGCCCAGTTCACGTTGTCCTGCACGATTTCGAATAACGGCAACAGCTATCTCATGACCGCCACGGGCTCGGGGCCCACGGCCGGCTTCACCTATACGGTGAACGAAGCAAACGTGCAGCAGACCACCGCGGCGCGAGCAGGCTGGAACACTTCCAATACCTGCTGGGTCACCAAACGAGGCCAGGTGTGCTGATGTACGCCGGCACGCGGCGCGGCTTCACGCTGATCGAACTGATTACCACGGTC
Organism: Cupriavidus sp. HMR-1; assembly: GCF_000319775.1. Lineage (NCBI taxonomy): Bacteria > Pseudomonadati > Pseudomonadota > Betaproteobacteria > Burkholderiales > Burkholderiaceae > Cupriavidus > Cupriavidus sp. HMR-1. Next base: position 50,471 of record NZ_ANKP01000026.1, on the reverse strand, counting down.
TCCGTGTTCGGCATTCTGCTGGCCATGGCCGCGCCGAATTTCATGAGCTGGATCCGCGACGCGCAGGTACGTACCGCGGCGGAAGCCTTGCAGAACGGCCTGCGCGTTGCGCAGGCCGAGGCCGCGCGGCGCCATCGCCAGGTGGCACTGGTACTGACCAATGGCGCGACAGCGGCAGGAGCTGCTGCACAGGCCAATGGCAAGAACTGGATCGTCAACGTCATTGCCAATACGCTCGCCGGGGATGGCTCCGACAGCAGCGATGCAATGCTGGTGCAAAGCGGTGCGCTTGGCTCGGTGTCGCCGACAGCGCAGATCACCGGACCAGCCGCAATTTGCTTCAATTCGCTGGGTCGGCTCACCACGCTGAACGACGGCACCTATAACTGCACCATCCCGGCAACCGGCGTGGTGACGTATAGCGTGACCAGCAGCCAGTCCACCGCGGCTCGCAATCTCAATGTGACAGTGAGCCTGGGCGGCTCGATTCGCATGTGCGACCCCGCCAAGTCGCTATCCCAGGGGGCGCCTGATGCGTGTTCGTAGACGCGAGGCATACCGCATCCATCGCGCCCGGTGCCGGCAGTCCGGGATGACGCTCATCGAGGTGCTGGTGTCGATGATTCTGCTGACCGTTGCCTTGTTGTCGATGGTGATCGCGCAGGCCCGCGTGTCGCAGATGTCGTCCGATGCCGAGGACCGCAACCGCGCCGCCATGCTGGCTAACGAGTTGGCGACGATGATGTGGCAGAACCGTACCGTCAGCCTGCCAGCCTCGGTCGTCTCCACGTGGCAAACGATGGTGGCCACCAATGTCAGCTACAGGAGTGCCACGACATCGAGCGCGGTGGGCAGTGGCCTGGGCGGCTTGCCCAATGGTACTGGCACGGTCTCCGTCAATGCCGCGACGAATACGGCCACGATCACGATAACCTGGCAGGCGCCGTCACGTGGCATCAACGCGGCGGTTGGCATGAGCGGCACAAGTCAGTACGTCACGCAGGTGGTGCTGCCATGACCATCCCAAGATCTCGGACGAGGTTATCGCGTACCGCTCGCCAGACTGGTCTCAGCCTGATCGAGCTCATGGTGGTATTGGTGATCAGCATGATCATCGTGGGCGCGGTGTTCGGCATGATGAGCGTCTCCGAGGGGCGGAAGCGCACCACCATGTCCGTCAATGACATCAACCAGGGTGGCATGTTCGCCCTGTACCAGCTTGACAAGGCGGTACGCAGTGCCGGATCGGGATTTTCCCAGAACTGGCCGCTCACCTATGGCTGCCGACTCAACGTCAACCTCAACGGGGACCAGATTCTGCCGTTGCCGGCGACCATCGCTGCGCCATTCACCGGCTTGCCGGCACAGCTGGGCGGGTTGCGGCTGGCACCTGTGTTGATCGTGCAGAACGGCACGCCCTTGGCGACCGGAAGCTCCGACGTTCTTATCACGATGGCGGGCAATGCCGGCTTTGGCGAGATTCCCGCCGAGTTTTCGGGCACGGCGCCGGCGCTCGCAGGGAATGTGGTGAACCTCAGCCTGGTAAACACCATGACGTTCAACGACGGCAATCTGGTGCTGGTGGCGGACCGCAACGATGCACAAGGCAACGTACAGCCTTGCTATGTCGGCCAGGTGCAGACCGGCTTCACAGGCAGCGTGGCGGTACAACTTCCGCTTGCGGGGGCCTACAACGCTTCGGCTGGCAAGGATGGCGACGCCACCAGCATCTCCGCCACGGGCATCGCCATGAACTTGGGAAATGTCGGCGCGGGTAACCTGCCGGGATTTGCTGTCTACGGGGTTGGCGCAAACCAGACACTGATGTTCTACGACCTGTTGCAGTCGGGGGGCAACGGTTATGGCACGGTGCCGCTTGCAGATGGGGTGCTGGAAATGCATGCGCTATATGGCATCGATCCGAACAACAACGGCACCATCAGCTGGCAGGCCCCGACGGGGGCATTCGATGCCGCTCAGTTGTCGAACGGCAGCCAGACCGCTGCGGCGAATCTCTATGCGATCAAGGCCGTACGTATTGGACTGATACTGCGGACATCTCTGCCCGAGCGGGCGCAGCAGTTGATTGGGAGTCCCAGTACGGCCACCGCGACCGGCGTCGTCAGCCCGGGTCCGCTGGTGCTCTTTGCCGATGTGCCGGGTCTGTCCTATACCCGCACGCTGCAGGGCGCGGAACAGAACTATCGCTACCGCGTTTTCGAAACCACCATTCCCTTGCGCAACACGTTGTTGCAACGCTGACGATGCCGATCAAGCCAAACGTTCGTCCGGTTCGTGGCTCTCGCGGTCCATTGCGCCAGCGCCAGTCAGGCATTGTCCTGCTGGTCACGTTGATCGCCATGGTCATCCTGGCTATCGGCACGGTTGCGCTTCTTCGCTCTTCCGATGCCGCCCTGTTCAATGCTGGGAACCTGGCATTCAAAAGGGATTTGACCAATCGGGGCGAGATGGCGATTGCCGCGGCCAAGACGGCGCTAACCAGTGGCGCGCTCAGCGCCGAGCCGACGCGACAGAGCGATCAGCCGGCCAGCGGCTACTACGCCACGATGCAAGCGACGGACAAGCACGGCGTGCCGAACAATCTGGTCAGCCTGGCCACGGCGGTAGCGAATACGAAGATCAATGGTGGTGACGGCATCACGATCTACTACATGATCGACCGCCTGTGTACCACAGCGGGATCGACCGATCCAGCCAATGGCTGCGTGGTCAGTTCGATTGGTTCCGCAAAGGGTGGGACGGCCTTGCCATATCGCGGTCAGGCGCAACCGCCTTCCGTGCCTGTCTACCGCATCAGTGTGCGTGTGGACGGACCACGCAGCACCCAGACCTTCCTGCAGACAACCGTTTCTCTCTGAGTTGCCCGAATTGCCATGCACGCCAATCACGCTCAAGGTTGGAAGGCCAGCGTTTCACGGAAGCCTTCCCTCGCGACTTTCCTGCGCTACCTGCTTGCCAGCACGCTATCGCTGATTGCGTTGCTGGGGTCGGCGGCGCAAACCGACCTCGCGGACCAGCCGCTCTTCAGCTCCGTATCTGTTCCTGGCAACCTGCTGCTCTCGTTATCGGTGGAGTATCCGACCGCCAACAGCATTGCGTACGTCGGCGACTATCAGGCGGGGGTCAAATACCTGGGCTACTTCGATCCGCTCAAGTGCTATACGTACAACTACGACAGCAAGGTCGACAGCAATAACTATTTTGTCCCGGCAACGGCTGCCAACAGCAGTTACCAATGCGCCAGTGGCAACAAATACTGGAGCGGCTCGTTCCTGAACTGGGCGACGATGCAGACCATCGATCCGTTTCGATGGGCACTGACGGGCGGCTATCGTTTCACCGATACGGCGTCCCTGACCGTTCTCGAGAAAGCCTGGGCGTCTGGCCAGGGCGGTTCCGGCGAAACCCCGAATCGTACTATCAGCGGTAGCACCACTGTGGCGGCAGTCACACCGTTCAACTGGAAGAACATCAGTGTGCGGATCTGGGGCGCCGGCAACAAGCTCTACTTCACCAACAGTGGCAATCTGGATAAGGACTCGGTCAGTGTCTACAATCCCGGATCGTCGTCTGTGAGCTCCTCAAGCGTGTGGTCAGTCATCGTGCGAGCCAAGGTGTGCGACCCGGCGCAACCGGAGAGCAACTGCATCAAGTACGGGACCAATTACAAGCCGGAAGGCCTGATGCAGCAGTATGCGCAACGCATCCGGTTCGGTGCCTTCGGCTACATCAACGACTCGAGCATCATGCGCGATGGGGGGGTGTTACGCGCCAAGATGAAATTCATTGGCCCCACCCAGCCGGTTCCCGGTCAAAGTGCCAAGAGCAATACGCAAGCGGAGTGGAGTGCAACGGACGGAACCATGCTGGTCAACCCGGACACTGCTGATGCCACTGCCAGTGGTGTCAGCAACAGCGGGGTAATGAACTACCTCAACAAGTTCGGATCGCTTTCCCAGACCTACAAGACGTACGATCCTGTTGGCGAGCTCTACTACGCAGGCATCCGCTACTTCAAGAATCTGGGTAACGTGGCCGCGTACTCCAACGTGACGCAGGACGCGAACGGCAAAAACGTCAGCGCCAGCACTACGGCTACCTACATTGATGGGTTCCCGGTGGTACAGAAGTGGGATGACCCCATCCAGTACTCTTGCCAGAAGAACTACATCCTCGGCATTGGTGACGTCAATACGCATGCCGATGCCAATTTGCCGGGCAGCACCATCATCAATAGCAGCTATGAGCCTTCGCTGCCTGCGGAGGTCTCGAGCGATTCCACGGTCAACGTTGATTCCGCGACCAAGCTCGTGGGCAAGATGGAAGGGATCAGCAATCTCAACACGGCCGGGCCCTCGTGGTGCTGTGGAGACAACAACACGTTTCTGATGGCCGGGCTTGCCTACGATTCGCACGTGCGGGATATTCGCCCGAACGATTTCAAAGACAGCCTCGGAAACAAGTCCAAGATCCAGACCATCTCCACCTACTGGCTGGATGTCCAGGAATACCAGAGCTACTACTACCAGAATCAGTTCTGGCTGGCCGCGAAGTACGGTGGCTTCAACGTCCCCAACGGCTATAGCCCGACCAACACGACTGCGCTGGCGCAGTCGTTATGGAATGCGAGCACCAATACCGACCCCAATGGCAAGCCGATGCCAGACAACTACTATCTGGCCGGCCAGGCTGACCTGATGGTGAAGGGTTTGAATTCAGCGTTCCTTAACATATCCAATGACATTCAGGCCGCCACCACGGCGCTGGCGGTGTCGTCGGCCAATGTGAGCCTGACCGGTAACATCGGGTATTCGGCTTCATACAATTCGGCAAGCTGGAGCGGCGATGTCATTGGCAGTTCGCTCAGTTTCGATCCCACAAAAGGGACGCCCATCCAGCAACAGGCGTGGTCCGCGCAGGCGCAACTGGCGAGCCAGGTTGCCTTGGGAAGCAATACAGGCTGGGACAAGAAACGCATTATCGCCACCAGTACCGCAGTGGGGGCCGCGAAGGGCGCGCCGTTCAGGCTGGCGAGCCTGAGTGCGACCAATCAGACCGCGTTGAACAATTCGACGCTGAAGAACTGGAACAACCAGGACTTTCTGAACTACCTGCGCGGCGACCGCAGCAACGAAGGTTCGAATGGCAAGGCCGTATATCGTCAGCGCACGAGTCTGCTTGGCGATATCGTTGGCTCGAAGGTAAGCGCCGTCGGCCCACCGATCTCGGTGCTGTCCAGCGCAACCAACCCGGGCTATGCGGCATTCAAGAGCAATAACGCCACGCGCAATCCGGTGGTCTACGTCGGCGCCAACGACGGCATGATGCACGCCTTCGACGGCACGCTGGCCACCACGGGTGGCAACGAGTTGTTTGCCTATGTGCCGAGCTTTCTCTACCAGGGGCCTTGCAACTCGGGTTGCACACCGACGGTGGATGGCCTGGCTTCGTTGGGATTGCCTGGCAACAGCTTTGTCCATCATGCAATGGTGGATGCCACACCGCAGGCGTTCGATATCGATTTGTCTCGCGCGGGCGGCGCGAAGCCTGCTTCGGCGAGCACGTCGAACTGGCACACGATGTTGATCGGAGGCCTGGGCAAAGGCGGCAAAGGCTACTATGCCCTGGATATCACCAATCCCGCGGCGCTGACGACAGAACAGGCCTTGTCGGCAGCGGTGATGTGGGAGTTCGGTGGCCCGTCTGGTTCGCAGGCAGGAAGCCTGGGTTTCAGCTACGGCGACCCGATTGTGGTCAAGACCAAGAAGTACGGCTGGATCGTTGCATTTCCATCGGGCTATAACAATAGCGATGGTCAAGGGTGGCTCTTCATCGTGAATCCGGTCAACGGCGCCTTGCTGGAGTCGATCCCGACCGGGGCCGGCTCGGTAAGCAATCCCGCAGGTCTTGCCTATGCGTCGGCATACGTTGCCGACTATACGGACAACACCGCAGACTCGATCTACGCTGGCGACCTGCTTGGCAATGTCTGGCGTTTCGATCTGACGCAGACTGGAACGACGGCTTATCCGGTGGCCACCAAGATTGCGACGCTCACCGACCCGAACGGCGCTGCGCAGCCCATCACGACTCCGCCGTTGATTGAGATCCAACCGAACTCGCTCAAGCGTTACGTCATGGTCGGCACCGGCCGGCTCCTCGGCAGCACTGATGTCAACAGCAGTCAGACGCAGAGCTTCTACGTTATCTACGACGGCGTAGTCCAGCGTTTCAACAGCAGCACCGATCTGCCCACCGGGGTGTCGTTCCCGATCACGCGTGCGAATCTCAACGCGGACACCAACCTGGTGAACGGCATTGGCAGCGCGCCAAAATCACTGATGGGGTACTACATCGACCTTGGCCAATCGACCAACAATGTTGCAGAGCGGGTGAATGTGTCGCCAGTATCAAACTACGGCACGGTTTCCTTCGCCGCCAACCTGCCCAACGGCGATGCCTGCAATCCCTCGGGGACCAGCCGCGTGTTCTCGCTGGATATCGGCACCGGGGCCAGCCGCGTGGTCAGCATTACAGGGACGCCGCAACCCTACTACACCAGCGGCGGCCTGGTGGTGGAGTTGTCATACCTCAACGTGAACGGATCTGTCCGGCTCGAGGCAGGCATGGACAACAGCGCAATCAATTCCGTCCCATTGATCCCGACGCTGGTACAGGCGATCCGCCAGATCAACTGGCGTGAAGTGCCGACGGCGGACTGACGCGACGCAGACTAGTTGGGAAGCAGACGGAATGCGGCGCACCTGGATTGCATGTGCAGTGGTCGCTGCGGGCCATCTGGCCATCCTGTATGGCGCTGGCTTGTGGCTGCCGCAAGCTGGACAGGGCGGCCGCCAGGACGATCGCCAGGTGCTGTCCGTCCATTTGTTGGCGGCGCCAGGGGAAGAGGCAACGTCGGCAGCAGCGCAAGGTGGGGCGGCGATGCCATCCGTCCCCGTCCCGAGTCGGCCGCGTAGCGATTCATATGGCATCGGTGCGCCGGCCGGCGCGACGCGACAGGATGCGGCGCTGGTGCATCAAGCGCAATCTTCCGCCGATCTCCCAAGGGTCCGGTTCTACACCACGTCCGAAGTCGATCGCCCAGCATTGCCCGCCAGCTCGCTCGAACTCCCGGACATCGCGGCACTCGTGGCAGACTCTTCATCGATGATGCTGCGTATTTTTGTCGACCGTGACGGCACCGTTTTGCGTGCCGAAGTTATCCGAGTCAGCGAAGGAAATCATGCCGCGGCAGCGCGATTGGCGTTGATACTCATGGAGACGCGCTTCGTCCCGGCGAAGCGTTCCGGCATGGATGTTGCGGCAGTCAGGGATCTGGAATTCAAGATTGAACCTTCCGGCGATGTCACTCGGGATGCTTGGCGTCCGGATGCCGGGCCGGCAGCCAATCCAACACCGGGATGACGAACGGCGCCAGGTCCCCCTGCTGCTGGTCGCCCATTCAGGCGCCGGTCGGCAGCATCGGCCGCGCGGGCGAGACACCTAGCGGGTCGTGCGCCACCACGCGTCCACGGCCCTCCTGCTTGGCCACATAGAGCGCGGCGTCGGCGCAGCGGTAGGCTGCCTCGAAGCCCTGTGCCGGCGGCAGGCAGCACAGGCCGATGCTCAGTGAAACGGCGCTGCCGTCGGGCATCAGGATCGCGCCCGCCTCCACGCGAATCCGTTCGGCCAGTGCCATGGCTTCAACGCCCGTCACATCGCGTAGCACGATGGCGAATTCGTCGCCACCAAGACGTCCAACGAGGTCACTGCCGCGCGTGTTGTGACGCAAGACCTGGCCGACGCTGGCCAGCACGCCATCGCCTTGCAGGTGGCCGAACGTATCGTTGATCGACTTGAAGTGGTCGACGTCGATCAGCACGAATGCCATCGGCGTTTCATTCCGTCCCGCCGCGGAAATGGCCTCCGGTGCCTGCATCTCGAAGAACGAGCGGGACATGACGCCGGTCTGCTGATCGAAATTTGCGCGCCGCTCGATGTCCTGGTTTGCCGCGCGCAACCGTTGCTCGGTACGGCTCTGGACCAGATACAGCGCGCAGCAGGCGCGCAGGAACGCCGAGAATGCGGCGGCGAACGTTAGCAGCGGCAGCATCGTGTCCTGCTGCCAGGACATGATCGTATCCATATGACGCAGCACGTGGATCATGCGCGCGAAGAGCGCAGCGGCCACCAGCAGGATTGCGAGCAGCAGAAGCCGTTGCACGAAGCGCAGCCCATGGCCGTGCAGGCTGACGACGTACGTCAGCAGCAGTGCCAGCTGGATCAGGAACGCGCTGGAGAAGACGATCGCGCGCTGCGCGTAGGTCCATCCGCCGTGCCAGGTCAGGCACCATGCGCCAAAGACCAGCGCGGCAACAAGCCAGCGCAACGCCAGTCCGGGCCAGACCGCGTCGTGCAGGAACACGCGCAGGGCGGTTTCGATCGTCGCGACGTTCGAGAAGATCAGCAAGTTCGACCCGGCCAGGATCATCCATGGCGGGAGGTTGCCGGCGGCCAACAGCAGCAGCGTGGCCATTGAGAGTTGCAGCCCGTCGAGAATCCACCAGCCCAGGCCGCGTTCGGCGCGTCCGGCGCGCCAGAAGCTGGCCAGTACTCCGGCAAGCAGTCCATGGGCCATGAACGCAAAGACATAGCTGGTCCTGATATCCAGGGTGTGAATCAAATCGGCGGTCATGCGGGGTGGGTTGCGCTTTGAGCCAGGCCGCCCGAGGGTGTTCGGGCCGGCAAAATGATGGCGACGGCTGGTCGCCCGGGGGGCCGATTCTACGAGCGTTCTATGCTCTCGCCGTCACAGTCTTCAGTCGGGTTGCCAACCGCCGCGGGGTGGTGCCGCCCCGTCTCCGGTAACCCCGCGCAGGGTAGGAAATTGCGTTTCGCGGTATCCTTGCCGGCGTGCCACGTCCGCGCCGCCTGCCCGGCGCCGCCCGGCGCGCCTGCCCCGGCCCGGTATCATGCCGCTCGGGCCCCACGGCGCATCAAGCATTTTGCATACCCTATGAAAGATCTAGAAAGTGAGCTGATCGGCTCTGCCCGGCTGCCGACCCGCTACGGAGAATTTACCGCACACGCCTTCCAGGGCGTTGATACCGGTACTGAACATCTCGCGCTGTCGATGGGCGAAATTTCGGGCGAAAACCTGCTCGTGCGCTTGCATTCGGAATGCCTGACCGGTGACGTCTTCGGTTCCTGCCGCTGCGACTGCGGCGAGCAACTCGACCTCGCGATGAAGCGGATCGCCGAAGAGGGCCGCGGCATCCTGCTGTACCTGCGTGGTCACGAGGGACGCGGCATTGGCCTGTCGAACAAGATCCGCGCGTATGCGTTGCAGGATGGCGGACTGGATACGGTTGATGCCAATCTGGCGCTGGGCCAGGCGATCGATTCGCGCACCTATGCGTTCGCGGCCGATTTTCTGCGTCAGTGGGGTGTGAGTTCGGTCCGTCTGATGAGCAACAACCCGATCAAGATCAAGGCGCTCGAGGATGCAGGCATCAAGGTGACCGAGCAGGTCCGCCATGTGGTGCCGGCGAACGCCGAGAACGAGAAGTATCTGGCCACCAAGCGGTCGCGCATGGGGCACCTGCTGGACTGATCGACTGGGTTGAGGCAAGCGGCCGATGGCTGACATCGAAGGCGCTTCGTATGACGAAGCGCCTTTTCTTTTGTGCATCGGAATCGAAATCAAAATCAGTCGCATAATCGTCGATACTGCCTTGATTTTCGCGGAAAATCGCACTGGAGCTTGATCTTCCGCTGTCGGGAATTACCATGAAAATCACGCCGAAAAACCTTTCGGAGGATTTGTCATGAAGGCAGACAAAAAGGTCATCCAGTTACTGAATGGCCAGCTCAAGCACGAACTGACCGCCATCAATCAGTATTTCCTGCACGCGCGCATGTATCGTCACTGGGGGCTCAAGGAACTCGGCAAGCACGAGTACGAGGAGTCGATCGAGGAGATGAAACATGCGGACAAGCTGATCGAACGCATCCTGATGCTCGACGGTCTGCCCAATCTGCAGGACCTGGACAAGCTGCTGCTGGGCGAGAACACCGAAGAGATGCTTGCCTGTGACCTCAAGCTCGAACTCGGGTCTCAGGTCACCAGCAAGGATGCGATCAAGTACTGCGAGTCGGTGGGCGACTATGTCTCGCGCGAGATCCTGAGCGAGATCCTCTCCGATACCGAGGATCACATCGACTGGCTGCAGACGCAGCTCGAGCTGATCGGCAAGATCGGTCTGCAGAACTACCAGCAAAGTGCGATGGGCGGCGTCGAATAAGCCCGTCGCCAGCAGGTTTTTCCAACATCGGATACACTGCGCCCCGCACCTCGGAGCGGTCCCACACGCGGACCGGCATCCCACGGCGGGGTGGCAGAGTGGTTATGCGACGGCCTGCAAAGCCGTTTACGACGGTTCGATTCCGTATCCCCGCCTCCAATTCCCCAATCTCCCCGAAATCCCTTTTCATTCTCCGGACGCATTTTTGTCATTGCGGTGTCTTCCGGTTCGTGAGTAAAAGCTGGCGCGTTTCATGCAGCATGGCGGGTGGTTTGCACCGTCATGCGTGGTCAGGCGTGGCGTGCGTCGCATCGGGCCATCTCCCTCTGGTAAGTCCGCCCCGATTGCGATACTGTCGAACCGGGCGTGCACCAAACGTCAGCATCCCGCCGCTCGCCAAGGGCGCACGTTCGTCGTACGACAAGTCCGGCTCTCGTACCAGCCGCCGGCAGCATTATCTGACCATGCAGGGCTTCCATGGCGTATCCGTCCAACGTGATGAGACATACAGAGGCTCCAGATGATTAGGGACTTGCGAATCCGCGCGGCGCAGCCGGCGGATGCCGCCGCAATCGGAGCGGTGCTCGAGCGATGCGGTCTTCCCGTGGACGACCTGGCGCGACTCGTCGGCGAGTTCCATGTGGCGGTACTCGAATCGCAGATCGTCGGTTGCGCGTGTGCCGAACTGTTCGGCGACTCCGCCATCGTGCGATCGGTGGCGGTACTGCGAGAATGGCGCGACCAGGGGATTGCGAGCCATCTCGTCAACGCCGTGATGATGCGCGCCCGTGCCAACGGCAGCCGCCGCGCCGTGCTGCTGACGTCGACTTGTCCGAGCTACTTCGCGCGTTATGGCTTCACGCTGATTCACGCATCGAAGCTGCCGCCGGAAATTCTCGAAAGCAAGGAGTTCCAGCGGATGCGCAATACCAGCGCGCTTTGCATGTGCTGCGAGCTGGCCTGAGAGACTTGAGCGTCGGCAGGATTCCGCAAAAGCGTCAATAATCGGGTCTCCGCAATTCGCACGAGCATCGAGGAGCCCCCATGCGAACCACCGTCCGCGCCGTCCGTCTTCACGAATTTGGTTTGCCGCAAGTGATGCGGCTCGAGTCCGTCGAATTGCCGCCACCAGCGGCAGGCGAGGCGCGGGTGCGACATACCGCGATCGGTTTCAATTTCATCGACGTCTACCAGCGGCGCGGCACCTATCCGCTGCCGGTCGGCACGGGTCTGGGCCATGAGGCCGCCGGCGTGGTCGAGGCGATTGGTGCTGGTGTGACCGATGTCGCGGTCGGTGATCGCGTGGCCTACATGAACGCCGGACTCGGCGCCTACGCCGAAGGGCGCAATATCCCCGTGGACAAGCTTGTGAAGCTGCCCGATGCGATCAGCGACGAGCAGGCCGCGGCCGTGATCTTCAAGGGCATGACCGCGCAGTACCTGGTCCGCCACACCTATGCGGTGAAACCGGGCGACACCGTACTTGTGCACGCGGCGGCAGGGGGCGTCGGGCAGATCCTGAGCGGCTGGGCGAAGGCGCTGGGCGCGCGCGTGATCGGCACGGCCGGGTCAGCGGCGAAATGCGAGATTGCCCGCGCCGTGGGATGCGACGTCGCTATCGACTACAGCCATGGCGATTGGGTCAAGCAGGTGCGTGATGCCACCGATGGGCGCGGCGTGAACGTAGTCTATGACGCCGTGGGCAAGGACACCTTCCTCGGCTCGCTCGATTGCGCGCAGACCTTCGGCATGGTGGTGCTCTACGGCGGCGCGTCCGGCCCGGCACCTGCCATCGAGCCCGAGTTGCTCAACAAGAAGGGCTGCCTGTACCTGACGCGGCCCTCGGTGTTCCCGCACAACGCCGATGCGACACGTTTCCGCGCCAATGCGAAGGACCTGTTCGATGCCATCGCCGCCGGTCACGTGAAGGTCCAGATTGGCGCGCGCTTTCCGCTGGAGGATGTGGCGCGCGCGCACGAGGCCGCCGAAGGCCGGGCGACTACCGGCGCGATCCTGCTGCTGCCCTGAGTGACATGAGCGGGTTTGCCGCCTAGTGACGATGGCCGCGATGCGCCGCGTGGCCGTCGTGGCCATCTCGGCCACCGTCGCATTGATTGATTTCGACGCTCACGTGCACGAGTTCATCGTGTACCGATAGCGCGTGCCGCACGCGCTGCGGCGTCAGGCTGGCGTCGTGGGTGACCAGGCTGGCGATGCACGCGAATTTCTCACGGCCCACGCGCCAGACGTGCAGGTCGGCCACGCGCGTGCCGTCCTCGCCGTGCGAGAACTGCGCCAGCACTTCGCGTACTTCTTCGACCACCGGGTGATCCATCTCGCGATCTAGCAGCACCGTCCCGCTCTGGCGCATCAGGCCGATGGCCCAGCGGCCTACCAGCACCGCGCCGACCAGACCCATCACCGGGTCGAGCCAGCTCCATCCCAGCCACCAGCCACCCGCCAATGCAACGATCGCCAATACCGAGGTGGCAGCATCGGCCACCACGTGCAGATACGCCGAACGCAGGTTGATGTCGTGATGGCGGTGGCCGTGATTGTCATGACCATGGCCATGATCGTGGTGATCATGCCCGTGCGCCTGATGGCCGTGGTCGTGCCCTTGAGCGTGCCCTTGACCCTGACCGTGATCATGGCCGTGGTGCGCGCCGCCGAGGATCAACGCACAGGCCAGGTTGACGATCAGGCCGATCACGGTGATCGCCATCGCCTCCTGATAGTGAATTGGCTGGGGGGTGAACAGCCGCTCGACCGAGCCAAACACCATCAGGCCAGCGACGCCAAGCAGGAAGATGGCGCTGGCGAATGCGGCAAGAACTTCGATCTTCCAGGTCCCGAAAGAGAATCGGCCGTCCTGCGACAGTCGCCGGGCCGCCGCATAGGCGAACGCGGACAGGCCGATGGCCAGCGCGTGTGAACTCATATGCCAGCCATCGGCCAGCAGTGCCATCGAGTTGAAGACGAGACCCGCGGCGATTTCGACGATCATCATCGCCAGCGTGATCCACATGACCAGCCGGGTGCCGCGTTCGGCCGCCTGGTTGCCTGCGTCGAACACGTGGGAGTGGGTCCACGCGGAGAGATTCTGTGTGTGCATGGCGGTGCAGTCCGGATGGGTTGGATCAGGATTTGAAGTATGCGCGATGGGTAGCAGCATGGGTGATCGACAGGGTCTTCACCCCTGCCGTCGACATGGCTGCCCGGCTGCAGTCGGCTACCAGCGATGAGTTACCAGCCGTGATATGGCGCAGCCGGGTCGTAGTGGCCGAAGCGCTCCGCGAGGAAGTCGACGAATGCGCGTACGCGTGCCGAGAGCTTGTCACGAGACAGATACACGGCATGGATGTCGGCGGCCGGTGCGGACCATTCCGGCAACACTTGCCGCAGCCGTCCCGAGCGCAGCAGCGGCGCGACCTCCCATTCGGACCTCAGCACGATGCCGTGGCCCTGCAGCGCCCAGTTGACGGCCACCTCGCCATCGTTGGTCGCCGCCATGCCGCGCACCTTGACCGTCTCCTGCCGCGCGGCGGATTGCTGGTGCTGGAGGTGCCAGGTGCCGTATGCGGCCTCGCTCTCGCGGATCACGATGCAGCGATGCTGCGTCAGCGCGCGTGGCGACGCGGGCTCGCCGTGGCGGGCGAGGTAGGCGGGGGATGCGCACAGGAGCCGGCTATTGAGCGCGAGCCGTCGGGCGTTGAGGCGGGCGTCGGGCAGGTCGCCCACCAGGATGCCGACGTCGTAGCCTTCCTCGGCCAGATTCAGTGCGCGGTCGGTCAACTGAAGCTGCACTTCGATATCGGGACAGGCCACGAGAAAATCACTGATGGCGGGCGCCAGATGGCGGCGTCCGAACCCGAGCGTGCCATTGACCCGCAGCAGGCCGCGCGGCGCCACGCGGCTGCCCCGCAAGCCCTGCTCCAGCTCGTCGAGCTCGGCCAGGATTCTTCCACCCTGGGCCAGATATGCCTCGCCCTCCGGCGTGACCGACAGTCGCCGCGTGGTGCGATTCAGCAGCCGCACCCCAAGGCGTGCCTCGAGCGCCGCCAGCCGCTTGCTGGCCGCCGACGGCGTGACGCCAAGCTGCTGCGCCGCGCCGGCAAGACTGCCGCGCTTGACCAGCAACACGAAGAACGCGAGATCGGAGAAGGCATCCATGGCGGCCGGTTATTGGTGATGCATTCGTGAACTAAAGGAACGAATGTAAGTAATTTGGCGAAATTATAGCGATGGATTCCGCGATTAGACTGCGTGCATTCATTCATTCGAATTGCATTCACCCAGCCAATGCCATGACCGGTCGCACGCTATATCAGAAGCTCGTGGACTCGCACACGGTCGTCACGCTCGATGCGGACAACGTGCTGCTGTACGCGGATCTCCACATCATGAACGAGTACACGAGTCCGCAGGCGTTCGCCGGGCTCGCCGAGCAGGGCCGCAAGGTGGCGACGCCGGGCCAGAACCTGGCCGTGGTCGATCACATCATCCCGACGCACGCGGAATCCCCGCGCGTGATCCAGGATCCCGCCTCGGCGCTGCAGGCCCGCAACCTGAAACGTAATTGCGACCTGCACGGTATTCCGCTGTTCGATACCAACGATCCGCTGCAGGGTATCGAGCATGTGATCGCGCCCGAGCACGGCATGATCCGGCCCGGCATGGTCGTGCTTTGCGGCGACAGCCATACCACCACCTACGGCGCATTCGGCGCGCTGGGCTTCGGCATCGGCACCTCCGAGGTGGAGCACGTGCTGGCCACGCAGACGCTGGTCTACCGGCTGGCCCGCGACATGCGTATCCGCGTGGATGGCCCGCTGCCATCGGGCACGACATCGAAAGACCTGATTCTCCACATCATCTCGCGCATCAGCGCGCAGGGCGCGCGTGGCTACGTGGTGGAGTTCACCGGCAGCACGATCCGCGCGTTGTCGATGGAAGCGCGCATGACCCTGTGCAACATGACCGTGGAGGCGGGCGCGCGCGGGGCACTGATCGCGCCCGATGCCACGTCGATCGACTATGTCCTGCGCCGGGCGCCAGACATCGACGCCGACATGGCCGAAGCAGCGAGCCGGGCATGGGCCGGGCTGAGTTCGGATGCCGATGCCGGCTTCGATCTCGAACTGGCATTCGATGCCGCTGCGGTCGAGCCGTTCGTCACCTGGGGCACGAGCCCGGATCAGGCGATTCCTGTGAGCGCCCCGGTGCCGCAGCCGGCCGACGCCGGAGACAGCATCGCCCGCGTCTCCGCCGAGCGCGCGCTTGAATACATCGGCGTGACGCCCGGAGTGTCGCTGCAGGGGCTGCCCGTGCAGCGGGTGTTCATCGGCTCCTGCACGAATGGCCGCATCGAGGACTTGCGCCAGGTGGCCGCCGTGGTACGCGGCCGCAGGGTGGCGCCGGGCGTCCGTGCAATGGTGGTGCCGGGCTCCGGCGCCGTGCGCGATCAGGCTGAAGCCGAGGGCATTGCGGCCTTGCTGATCGATGCTGGATTCGAATGGCGCAAGCCCGGCTGTTCGATGTGCCTTGCGATGAACGACGACGTGCTGGCGCCGGGCGAGCGCTGCGCGTCGACCACCAACCGAAACTTCGAGGGCCGCCAGGGCCGTGCCGGACGCACGCACCTGATGAGCCCGGCCATGGCCGCCGCCGCGGCTGTTACCGGCTGCATCACCGACGTGCGGGAACTGGAGATCCAACATGGATGACATCACGACGATCGAAGGTGTCGGCGCGCCGCTACCGCTGCCGAACCTGGATACCGACCAGATCATGCCGAAGCAATTCCTGCGTGGCATCGACAAGGCGGGGCTCGACCGCGGACTGCTTCACGACATGCGTTTCGACGCGAACGGCGCCCCGCGCGCGGACTTTGTACTGAACCAGCCGGCGTGGCGCGACACGCGCGTGCTGGTCGCCGGGCCGAACTTCGGCTGCGGTTCGAGCCGCGAGCATGCGGTCTGGGGGCTGCAGCAATATGGCATCCGCGCGGTCATCGCGCCGAGCTTCGGCGAGATCTTCTACTCGAACGCGATGAACAACCGGTTGTTGCTGGTGGCGCTGCCGCAGGCGGATGTCGACCAGATCATGGCGGCCGTGAGTGACCCCGTGGCGCCGGCGTCGATCCGTATCGACCTGTCGACCATGACGGTCCGTGCCGGCGAATTCACCAAGGCGTTCTCGCTCTCTCCGCGCCACCTCGACATGTTCCGGCTCGGCCTCGATGTCATCGGCATGTCGTTGACGCACGCCGATGCGATTGCGGCATTCGCAAGCCGGCACCACGCGGACAACCCCTGGCTACGCGACGTGGCCGCGACTACCATGGCACGGCTCGGCCGTATGGCTGGCTGATGGAGGAGACACGATGTTCGAAGGATTCACGACCCACCGCATCGATCACAACGGCGTGGCGATCCACGCGGTGGTCGGCGGAGACGGTCCGCCGCTGCTGCTGTTGCACGGCCATCCGCAGACGCATGTGATCTGGCACAAGGTGGCCGGTGAACTGGCCCGGCATTTCACGGTGGTGGCCACCGACCTGCGTGGCTACGGCGATAGCGACAAGCCGGCGGGTCTGCCCGACCACAGCAACTACAGCAAGCGGACGATGGCGGCCGATCAGATGGCGGTGATGCGGGCACTCGGCTTCGAGCGTTTCCGCGTGCTTGCTCACGACCGCGGCGCGCGCGTGGCGCACCGGCTGGCCGTCGATCATCAGCAGGCTGTGGAGAAGCTCGTGACGCTCGATATCGCCCCGACGCTGGCGATGTACGCGCAGACCAACGAGGCGTTTGCCCGGGCCTACTATCACTGGTTTTTCCTGATCCGTCCCGCGCCGTTCCCGGAGACCCTGATCGAGGCCGACCCCGAGCTTTACCTGCGCCAGACCATGGGTAGCCGCAGCGCCGGCCTGGCGCCGTTCACCGACGAGGCGCTGGCCGAATACCTGCGCGGGCTGCGCCAGCCGGGCGCGGCGCATGGACTGTGCGAGGACTATCGCGCCAGCGCGGGCATCGATCTCGATCACGACCGCGCCGATATCGCGGCTGGCCGCATGATCGAATGCGAGATGCTGGCGTTGTGGGGAGCCGACGGGGCTGTCGGAAAGTGTTTTCAGCCACTTGAAGAATGGCGCAAGGTCGCGCGCCGTGTGACCGGTCATGCACTGCTATGCGGGCACTACATCGCCGAGGAAGTCCCGGAGCAACTGCTGGCGGAAGTGCTCCCGTTCCTGCGCGCCTGAGCAAGGCAACCTGTTGATTCCACGATGTTTATCCCTCTCCCGCAGTCAGCCGGGAGAGGGATTGTTGGCATCGGCGTGTGATTCGCGCCGATCGCGCTCGCGTAGGCCCACCATATCCCGCCTCGCACTATCTCCAATTTTTTTGATCTTCATGTTTAACCGCCGTTGTGCAGCATATGTCCTACGCTGGCATGATGGCGGCCAGATGGTTCTTTGATGAGTCGGATGTTGTCGTGTCAACATGCGCGACAACCTGCGCAAACATACATTCATGGATGGATGTATAATGCGCAGCAAAAATTCATTCCAAGACCCCTTTACTGCTGTTAGTTTTCACAATGACGTACCGATTTATTGCAAGCTGTCTTGCCGTCTGGCTCGGAATCTGTGTCGCCGCGAGCTGGTTGGTGGAGCGACTCTGGGCTTGACCGCCATCTGAGCGGTAGAGTGCTTCAGCCGGCATGGCTGCCTATGCAGTTCCCTTCGATGTCCGTTGCCGAGCCAATCTCTCTTCCATGTCCATGAACAAGAAGACAGAACAACAAGAACATCACATGCCCCCAGTTTCCCTGTTCCGCAAGCTACCCTCCGTACGCCTTCTGGCTGTCGCCGCACTGGTGGCGGGCGCCAGTTCGGCGGCCAGCGCCGAGGAACTGGTCGGTTGGGCGCACCCGGCCGTGCAGGCCGCGTTCGCGCGCGATACCGACCATGGCATCAACAAGTACGAAATCGCGGTCAACTTCAACACGCCAATCCAGTACGGCAATCCCGATGGATGGCTGTTCAGGCTGCAGGCGGAAGCCAACATGGGCTACTGGGACGCGCGCAGCGGCACCAATCGCCAGAACCTGATGGAGTTCGGCCTGACGCCGATCCTGCGTGTGGAAAAGCGCGGCGGCTACTTCGTGCCGTTCCTGGAAGCCGGCGTGGGCTTGCGCCTGCTGACGCACACGTCGACGTCAGACCAGCACAATTTCAGCACAGCCTTCCAGTTTGGCGACATGGTCGGCCTGGGTGTGGGGTTCGGCAAGAATGCCGCGACCGAAGTGGGCATGCGCTTCCAGCACATCTCGAACGCCGGCATCAAGGAACCGAACCCGGGCACCAATCTGTACACCGGGTACGTGCGCTATCGCTTCTGATTCGGACGGCCGGCTGATCAGGCGGCGCGCGCCAACGCGCCCTGATCGGTGCGTACCGCATCGAAGAAGTCCCACAACTGCGGTGCGTCGCTGGTCGCCACATTGAAGCGAATCCAGGGCGAATCGGCTTCGCCGGGCTCGAAGTAGGCGCCGGGCGCCAGCCAGATACCGTGCTCCAGCGCAAGCGTGGCCAGCCTGTTGCCCGACGGCGCGGGCCCGTCGGCATCTCGCATGCGTGCCCACGCGAACATCCCGCCTTCGGGGCGCAGCAGGACCTCCAGGCCGTGCGCGTCCATCTTCTCGGTCACCAGATCCTGCTGGGCGCGTAGCCGCTCGGCGAGCGCCGCCACGTGCCGGCCATAGTGCCCGCTGGTCAGGACCGAATACACGAGCCGCTCGGTCACTTCCGAGGACGTCAGTCCCACGGCCATCTTCGTGCGTGCGAAGGCCTTGGCCAGATCCGGGCTTGCGGCCAGATAGCCGACGCGCAGCGACGGCGCGATCGTCTTCGAGAAACCGTTCACATAGACCACCTGCGAGAGCCCGTCCATTGCCGCGAGCATCGGCGACCCGGCCGGCGCCAGTTCGCGATAGATGTCGTCTTCCACCACCAGTAGCCGGTGCTGCTCCGCGATCTGCAACACGCGGAACGCGTTCATGCTGGTCAGGCTCGCGCCGGTGGGGTTCTGCAGCACCGTGTTGATGAACAGCGCACGCGGCGAGTGCTGGCGAATGGCGTCTTCGAGCGCGTCCGTGTCGAGGCCCGCAGCCGTGCGCGGCACGCCGATCGCGCGCAGGCCCGCCAGCCGAAGGATCTGCAGCAGATTGCAGTAGCACGGCGACTCCACCAGTACCGTGTCGCCGGGGCGCAGCAGTGTGCGCACGACCAGATCCAGCGCCTGCGTGGCGCCCTGGGTCAGCACCACCTGTTGCGATCGCGCCGGAATGCCGTACTGGCTCAGGTGCGCGGCGATATGCTCGCGCAGCGCGCCGAAGCCGTAGGGATGGCCGTATCCAGACACCTGCGCGGCCGGCACGCGCGCCGCGCTGCGCATGGCCTGATGCAAGCCTTCCTCGTTGAGCCAGTCGCCGGGCAGCCAGCCAGCCCCCGCCTTGATCGGCACGGAGTGGTCGGCGAATACATCGGAAAGCAGCCAGGCCGCGTTGAGTCCCGGGGCCTCCCAGTGTGGCGCGCGCGCATGGCCGGCTGGGGCGTGCCGGTGTGCCACCGTGTAGCCGGAGCCGGGGCGGGCCGCGAGATACCCGAGCGCTGTCAGCCGGCCATAGGCCTCGGCGACGGTGAAGGTGCTGACATCGTGCTGCTGGGCGAAGCGACGCACCGACGGTAGCAACGCGCCGGCCCGCAGGGCCCGGCTGTCCACGAGCGCGGCGATGCCGGCTACGATCTGTTCGGTCAGCGTCTCGCCGCCCCGGCGGCTGCGAACAAGGTTCAGGTTGAGCATTCGACGCCCGCAAGAGAACGAAACCTGTACAGTGTAGCGGGTACGGCGGATTGATGCGTTGCAGCGTGAACCCTTATTCCAGTGCCAACACGGGGCCTTCCGCTCGCGTCGTGTGATGTGGTGTACCTGTACGGTTTGAGCTTCCTAAACTGTACGGTAAGGCGTCGATCTCGCGACCGTATATTCTTGATGCCAGACCCCGCCGGTAGAGTTGCCCGAAACCGTGGCCGAACTCCCGAAATGAGCCCGGCTTCGCCCCACACCGCCCCACAACGCCTCACACCGCCATCAGGAGAATGTATGGACGCCGCCAAGACCGTGATCCCCGATCTCGAATCCCTGTGGATGCCCTTTACGGCCAATCGCCAGTACAAGTCCGCGCCGCGCCTGCTGGTATCGGCCAGCGGCATGTACTACACGACCCATGACGGTCGCCAGATCCTGGACGGTTGCGCCGGCCTCTGGTGCGTGGCCGCGGGCCACGCCCGCAAGGAAATCGTCGAGGCGATCGCGCAACAGGCCGCCACGCTGGACTACGCGCCGCCGTTCCAGATGGGCCACCCGCTTGAATTCGAAGCGGCGACCAAGGTGGCGTCGCTGATGCCGCAGGGGCTGGACCGCATCTTCTTCACGAACTCCGGTTCCGAATCGGTCGATACCGCGCTGAAGATCGCGCTGGCCTATCACCGTGCCCGTGGCGAAGGCCAGCGCACGCGCGTTATCGGCCGCGAGCGCGGCTACCACGGCGTGGGCTTCGGCGGCATGGGCGTTGGCGGTATCGGGCCGAACCGCAAGATGTGGTCGGCCAATGTGATGCCCGGCACCGATCACCTGCCTGCCACGCTGAACATCGCCGAGGCCGCGTACTCGAAGGGCCAGCCGCAATGGGGCGCCCATCTGGCCGATGAACTCGAGCGGCTGGTCGCGCTGCACGACGCTTCGAACATCGCCGCTGTGATCGTGGAGCCGATGGCCGGTTCGGCCGGCGTGCTGATTCCGCCGGTTGGCTATCTGGAAAAACTGCGCGAGATCACCAGCAAGCACGGCATCCTGCTGATCTTCGACGAAGTGATCACCGCGTTCGGCCGCCTGGGCGCCGCAACCGGCGCCGAGCGTCTGAAGGTGACGCCGGACCTGATCACCATGGCCAAGGCCATCAACAACGCCGCCGTGCCGATGGGCGCCGTGGCCGTGCGCCGCGAAGTGCATGACGCGGTGATCAACGCCACGCCGCAAGGCGGCATCGAGCTGCCGCATGGTTACACGTACTCGGGCCATCCGCTGGCGATGGCGGCCTGTATCGCCACGCTCGACCTCTACAAGCGCGACAAGCTGTTCGAACGCGCGGCCGAGATGTCGCCGAAGTTCGAGTCGGCCGTCCACGGCTTGCGTGGCGAGCCGTATGTGAAGGACATCCGCAACCTTGGCCTGGTGGCGGGCGTGGAACTGGAATCGCGACCCGGCGCGCCGGGCGCACGTGCCTACGAGGCATTCCTGAAATGCCTGGAGCTGGGTCTGCTGGTACGCTACACCGGCGATATCCTGGCGTTCTCGCCGCCGCTGATTATTTCGGAGGCCGAGATCGACCAGATGTTCGACACCGTGCGCCAGGCCTTGCATAGCATCAAGTAAGACCCGCCCCAGAGCGCCAGAGACAACGAGGAAGACCGCAGTGAACATTGCAGAAAACCGGCAGATCGCCGAAATCCATCACTACGTTGGCGGGACCGTGCGCCGTGCGGGCACGGACCGCTTTGCCGATGTGTTCAACCCCGCCACGGGCGAAGTGGCCGCGCGCGTGGCCATGGGCTCAGCGGATGACGTGGCGGCAGCAGTCGCCGCCGCCAAGGCCGCGGCCCCGGCATGGGCGGAGATGCCGCCGCTGCGCCGCGCCCGCATCCTGTTCAAGTTCAAGGAACTGCTCGACCGCCATCACGACGACCTGGCCGCGCTGATCACGCGTGAGCACGGCAAGGTGTTTTCCGATGCCAAGGGTGAGGTGACGCGCGGTATCGAGGTGGTGGAATTCGCCTGCGGCATCCCCAACCTGCTCAAGACCGACTTCACCGACAACATCGGCGGTGGCATCGACAACTGGAACCTGCGCCAGCCGCTGGGCGTGGTGGCCGGCATCACGCCGTTCAACTTCCCGGTCAT
Organism: Cupriavidus sp. HMR-1; assembly: GCF_000319775.1. Classification (NCBI taxonomy): domain Bacteria; kingdom Pseudomonadati; phylum Pseudomonadota; class Betaproteobacteria; order Burkholderiales; family Burkholderiaceae; genus Cupriavidus; species Cupriavidus sp. HMR-1. The sequence goes on along the minus strand of NZ_ANKP01000026.1, from coordinate 28,120 downwards.
GGTGCCGATGTGGATGTTCCCGGTGGCCCTGGCATGCGGCAACACGTTCGTGCTGAAGCCGTCCGAGCGCGATCCGTCGCCGAGCCTGCTGATCGCCGACCTGCTCAAGCAGGCCGGTCTGCCCGATGGCGTGTTCAACGTGGTGCAGGGTGACAAGGTCGCCGTCGACGCGCTGCTGGCGCACCCGGACGTGCAGGCGCTGTCGTTCGTCGGCTCCACGCCGATCGCCGAGTACATCTACACGGAAGGCACGAAGCACGGCAAGCGCGTGCAGGCGCTGGGCGGCGCGAAGAACCACCTGGTGGTGATGCCCGACGCCGATCTCGATCAGGCCGTGGACGCGCTGGTTGGCGCGGCGTACGGTTCCGCCGGTGAGCGCTGCATGGCGATCTCGGTGGCCGTGGCCGTTGGCGACGTGGCCGACCGTCTGGTGCCGCGTCTGGCCGAGCGCGCGGCCACGCTGAAGATCCGCAACGGCATGGAGGATGACGCCGAAATGGGTCCGCTGGTGACCGCCGCGCACAAGGCGAAGGTCGAGGGCTATATCGCCAAGGGCGTGGCCGAAGGCGCGAAGCTGGTGACCGATGGCCGCGGCCACAAGGTGGACGGTCACGAGAACGGCTTCTTCGTCGGTGGCACGCTGTTCGACAACGTCAAGCCGGACATGACGATCTACAAGGAAGAGATCTTCGGTCCGGTGCTGTCGGTGGTGCGCGTGCACGACTTTGCCGAGGCGGTGGATCTGATCAATCGCCACGAGTTTGGCAATGGCGTGTCGTGCTACACCAGCGACGGCGGCATCGCACGCGCTTTCGCGCGTCAGATCCAGGTGGGCATGGTCGGCATCAACGTGCCGATTCCGGTGCCGATGGCGTGGCATTCGTTCGGTGGCTGGAAGCGCTCGCTGTTCGGCGATCACCATGCCTACGGCGAGGAAGGTGTGCGCTTCTACACACGCTACAAGAGCGTGATGCAACGCTGGCCGGACAGCATCGCCAAGGGTGCGGAGTTCACGATGCCGGTGGCGAAGTAACGGCGTCAGCGCACGGCGATTGTCGGCTGGATCGGGCGTCCCTTCGGGGGCGCCCTTTTCTTTTGCGAGTTTCTTTTGCGAGTATCATGCCGCCCTTCCGCCGGTGCGGCTGCCGTTCAAAAGATGCGCAGCCCAGACCGCTGGCGGATTCCGCACAACCTATAGTCCTTACACGGACTTTTTGCCGGAGCCACGCCATGAGTCTCTTTCGCACCAAAAACATCGACGCCATGCTGGAAGTCAGCGAGCACGACGGATTGCGAAAGGTGCTGGGGGCGGTGGATCTGGTGCTGATGGGTATCGGGGCCATCATCGGCACGGGGATTTTCGTGCTGACTGGCACCGGGGCGCTGACCGCGGGCCCCGCGCTGACGGTGTCGTTCGTGATCGCGGCCATGGCCTGCGGATTCGCGGCGCTGTGCTATGCGGAGTTCGCGTCCGCGATCCCCGTATCCGGTTCGATCTACACCTATAGCTACGCCACGCTCGGCGAGATCGTGGCGTGGATGATCGGCTGGGACCTGCTGCTCGAGTACGGGCTGGCCACGTCGGCAGTGTCAGTGGGGTGGTCCGGCTACTTCCAGTCACTGATCGCCGGGTTCGGCATCCATCTGCCGACCGCGCTGACTGCCGCGCCGGGTGCGGTGCCCGGTGAACACACGCTGTTCAACCTGCCCGCCTGCCTGATCATGCTGGCGATCACGTGGATCGTTTCGTACGGCGTCAAGGAATCGGCACGACTCAACAACGTGATGGTGGCAATCAAGATCAGCGTCGTGCTGCTGTTCATCGCCGTCGGCGTCTGGCACGTGAGGCCCGCCAACTGGCAGCCGTTCGCGCCGTTCGGCATGACCGGCGTCTTCAACGCCGCCGCGCTCGTCTTCTTCGCGTTTATCGGGTTCGATGCGGTGACGTCGGCCGCCGAGGAAGTGCGTAACCCGCGCCGTGACCTGCCGATCGGCATCATCGGTTCGCTGGCGGTATGCACCATCCTTTACGTGACCGTGGCGGCCATCATGACCGGCATCGTGCCGTACATGAAGTTCGAGGGCGTCGACCATCCGGTGTCGCTGGCGCTGCAATACGCGGGGCAGAACTGGGTGGCCGGGTTTGTTGATCTGGGCGCCATCCTCGGCATGACCACCGTGATTCTGGTGATGACCTACGGGCAGACGCGGATCATCTTCGCCATGTCGCGCGACGGGCTGCTGCCGGAAGCGTTATCGACGGTGCACCCGGTTCATGCCACGCCGTACACGGCCACATGGACCGTCGGCATTGTGTTCGCGGCGATCGCCGCCTTCGTGCCGCTGAACGTACTGGCCGAACTGATCAACATCGGCACGCTGGCCGCGTTCACGCTGATCTCGATCGCGATCCTTGTGTTGCGCCGCACGCGCCCAGATTTGCGGCGCGGCTTCCGCTGCCCGGGCGTGCCCGTGGTGCCGCTGCTGGCCGTTGGCTTCTGCCTGTTCCTGATGGCCCATCTGCAGGCGCTGACCTGGATCGCATTCCTGTGCTGGATCGGGTTGGGCTTGATCATCTACTTCGCTTACTCGCGCCGCAACGCGGTGCTGCACAACCACGGCGGCGACGCCGAGGGCTGATCAGCGGCTGCCGGCGTCTTCGAGGAACGCGCGTGCGCGGGGATCGCCCGCGTAGGCCGAGTTGATGCGCACCCACGCCGTGGTCTCGCCGCCGGGGCGAAAGAAGTGTCCCGGCGCCAGCGCCACGCCGTGGTTTTCGGCCAGCGTGACGAGTTCGCGCGAGTCCTCGATGCCGCGCGGACGCGCCCACAGGAAATTGCCGCCTGCCGGCTCGCAGAACACGTCCCAGTTGTACTGGCCCAGAAGCTTGACCACATCGGCCGTGACTTCGCGCGTGCGTACGCGCAGCCGCTCCACGTACTTGCGGTAGTTGCCGCGCTCCAGCATCGTCGCGGTGACGGCTTCGGCGAAATGGGAGCCCGCCACGCTCGTCAGCACCTTCACGTCGATCAGGTCCTTGACCAGCGCCTTGTCTGCAACGATGTAGCCCACGCGCAGCGCCGCCGACACTGTCTTCGAGAACCCGCCAACGTAGATCACGTGCTCGAGCTGGTCGAGCGTGGCCAGCCGGTCGGTGAAGTTGAGCTGGAAGTCCGAGAAGATGTCGTCTTCCACGAAACGGAAGTTGTGCTTGCGTGCCAGTTCGAGCAGCCGGAATGCCACCGGTGGCGCCAGCGTGGAGCCGGTTGGGTTCTGCAGCACACTGTTCGTGAAGAACAGCTTCGGCTTGTGATCACGCAGCAGGCGCTCGCAGGCCTCGGGGTCAGGCCCGTTCGGCGTGTGCGGCACGCCCACGAGCTGCACGCCCTGCATGCGCAGCAAGCCAAACAGGTTGTAGTAGCCGGGGTCTTCCACGAACACGGTATCGCCGGGCTTGAGCAGGTGGCGCGCCACGAGGTCGAGCGCCTGGCTTGCGCCCGTCGTGATCAGGATCTGAGACAACTCGGCCTGGATGCCGACCTGCCGCACGCGCGTCAGCACCTGCTTGCGCAGTTCCGGATGACCCAGCGGCGTGGCGTAGTGGATCACGCTGTCGATGTCGTGGCGCGTGATGTGACGAATGGCCTGCGTCAGGCCCTCCACATCGCGCCATTCCTCGGGCACGAAGCCGCCAGCCAGCTTCAGCGTGCCACTGGGGTGGTGGAACTGGTCGATGATATGGAGCGACAGGTCCTCCGCCAGACTCGGGTCGGACCAGCCGCGTCCGCTGCGCCCGGCCAGCGTGCTGTCCGCGACGTAGAAGCCCGAGCCTTGCCGCGAATCGACCAACCCCTGCGAGACCAGTCGGTCGTATGCCTCGATAACCGGGAAACGGCTGATGCCGTGCTCGGCGGCCATTTGCCGGATCGACGGCAGACGTGCCCCGGGCAGCGCTTCCCGCGAGCTGATCCAGGCCTTCACGCCCAGCACGATCTGTTCGGTCAGCGGTACGCCGGTGGAGGGGTCTAGTATGAGTCTCATAGGAGGCGGCAGCGGCAACTGTCAGCAAAAACTACTGAACAGTTCAATGAAAACTGTTCGGAACTGTGCATGGGATTGTAGTCCGCGCCGTGAATAATGGAAGCGTGGCGCGGCGTCACCGGAATCCTCACCGTCGCGCCGGCAAGATCAGGAGACACCCATGCGCGAACTCAGGACATTTGAGCTTGAAGAACCCGACCAATCCGTGACGTGGCGTGCCCGGCACGGTCATAGCGTCACCGCGCTGGAAGGCCGGCTGTGGCTGACTGTGGAAGGGCATCTGGCCGATATCTGGCTGCGGCCCGGCGATGTCATGACGTTGCCGGAAGGCGCGCGCGTCTGGCTGTCGGGCGACGTACCCGGGTCGCGGTTCCTGCTGACTGAATCCCCGGCCCCGTGGTCGTTGCGGCGCGCAGTCTTCATCACCCGCCAGCTTGCCCGCCGCTGGGGCGAGCACAAGACCGCCGCCTTCGGCGACTGCCCGCGGATCAGCGCCTGATTCGCCCCTGATTCGCCGCCACGGCTTCACTGTCGAGACCCGGACGCCCGCCTGACGGGCGTTCGTGGCCATCAGGCCGCTTCACCCAGTCCCTCCTCTGTGCGACGATGCCGCCATGGCGACCGAGCTTACGCGCGCGCCTTGCCTTACGTTAACGTAAACGTCATATAATCGTCCGGCCCTCGTCAACGTGGTCGTCAGAACCACCGGCGTGCGGCAGCCAGCCACAAAACAGAGCGGTGGAGACAATGACTGATCTTTCTGATGTGAGCAGGACCGCGGCCGCCAAGCCGCAGGCAGCGCCTGGCCGGGGACCGGCCAACAAGGTGCGCTTTGTCACCGCGGCGTCGCTGTTCGACGGCCACGACGCCTCGATCAACATCATGCGGCGCATCCTTCAGTCGCAGGGGTGTGAAGTCATCCACCTCGGCCACAACCGCTCCGTGCAAGAGGTCGTCACGGCCGCGCTGCAGGAAGACGTGCAGGGCATCGCCATCTCCAGCTATCAGGGCGGGCACGTCGAATACTTCAAATACATGATCGATCTGCTGCGCGAGCACGGCGGCGAGCACATCCAGGTGTTCGGCGGCGGCGGCGGCGTGATCGTGCCGGACGAGATCCGCGAACTCCAGGCCTACGGCGTGGCCCGCATCTACAGTCCCGAGGACGGCCAGCGCATGGGTCTGGCCGGCATGATCACCGACATGGCGCAGCGTTGCGATATCGACCTGACGCGCTACGCACCCACCACGCTCGGCGCCGTGGCCGCCGGCGACCGCCGCGCGCTGGCGCAACTGATTACCGCGCTCGAGAACGGAAAGGCGGACCCGGAACTGGTCAGCGCACTGCATGCCCAGGCGAAGGCCGCGGCCGTGCCGGTGCTGGGCATCACTGGCACGGGCGGCGCGGGCAAGTCATCGCTGACCGATGAACTGATTCGACGGTTCCGGCTCGACCAGGACGACGCGCTTTCGATCGCCGTGATCTCGATCGACCCGTCGCGCCGCAAGTCGGGTGGCGCATTGCTGGGCGACCGCATTCGCATGAATGCGATCAACCACCCGAACATCTTCATGCGTTCGCTGGCCACCCGCGAGGCTGGCTCGGAGATCTCCCAGGCGCTGCCCGACGTCATCGCCGCGTGCAAGGCGGCGCGTTTCGATCTCGTGATCGTGGAGACGTCCGGCATCGGCCAGGGCGACGCAGCCATCGTGCCGCACGTCGACCTGTCGCTCTACGTGATGACGCCGGAATTCGGCGCGGCCAGCCAGCTCGAGAAGATCGACATGCTCGACTTCGCCGACTTCGTGGCCATCAACAAGTTCGACCGCAAGGGCGCGCAGGATGCCTGGCGCGACGTGGCCAAGCAGGTGCAGCGCAACCGCGAGCAATGGCACAGCCGGGCCGAGGACATGCCGGTCTATGGCACGCAGGCATCGCGCTTCAATGACGATGGCGTGACCATGCTCTACCAAGGACTGGTGGGGGCGCTGGGCGCGCGTGGCATGAGTCTGAAGCCGGGCACACTGCCGAATCTGGAAGGCCGGATTTCGACCGGCCAGAATGTGATCGTGCCGCCCGCGCGCAGCCGGTATCTGGCGGAACTGGCCGATACGGTGCGGGCCTACCATCGCCGCGTGGTCGCCCAGAGCAAACTGGCGCGTGAGCGCCAGCAACTGCGTGCGGCGCATGACATGCTGCAGGGCGCCGGGCACGAAAGTGCCGCGCTCGAGACGCTGGCCAGCGAACGCGACGTCTCGCTTGGCGCGGTGGAGCGCAAGCTGCTGGCGATGTGGCCGCAAATGCAGCAGGCCTACAGCGGCGACGAGTACGTCGTGAAGATTCGCGACAAGGAAATCCGCACCGGCCTGATCAGCACCACGCTGTCGGGCACCAAGATCCGCAAGGTGGTGCTGCCGCGCTTCGAGGACGAAGGCGAGATCCTGAAGTGGCTGATGCGCGAGAACGTGCCCGGCAGCTTCCCATACACGGCCGGCGTGTTCGCGTTCAAGCGCGAGGGTGAGGACCCCACGCGCATGTTCGCGGGCGAGGGCGATGCATTCCGCACCAATCGCCGCTTCAAGCTCGTTTCCGAAGGCATGGACGCCAAGCGGCTGTCCACGGCGTTCGACTCGGTCACGCTCTACGGTGAAGACCCGCACGAGCGGCCGGACATCTACGGCAAGGTGGGCAACTCCGGCGTGTCGATCGCCACGCTCGAGGACATGAAGGTTCTCTACGATGGCTTCGACCTGACCAACCCGTCCACGTCGGTCTCGATGACGATCAACGGCCCGGCGCCCACGATCCTGGCGATGTTCATGAACACGGCCATCGACCAGCAGATCGACCGTTTTCGTGCCGATAACGGCCGCGATCCGACGGCCGACGAGGAAGCGAAGATCCGCGCGTGGGTGCTGCAGAACGTCCGTGGCACGGTACAGGCTGACATCCTGAAGGAAGACCAGGGCCAGAACACGTGCATCTTCTCGACCGAGTTCTCGCTCAAGGTGATGGGGGACATCCAGGAGTACTTCGTCCACCATCAGGTGCGCAACTTCTACTCCGTGTCGATCTCGGGGTATCACATCGCCGAAGCCGGCGCGAATCCGATTTCGCAACTGGCCTTCACGCTGGCCAACGGCTTCACGTATGTCGAGGCCTATCTGGCGCGCGGCATGCATATCGACGACTTCGCGCCCAACCTGTCGTTCTTCTTCTCGAACGGCATGGACCCGGAGTACAGCGTGCTGGGCCGCGTGGCACGCCGCATCTGGGCGGTGACGATGCGCGACAAGTACGGCGCCAACGACCGCAGCCAGAAGCTCAAGTACCACATCCAGACATCGGGCCGGTCACTGCACGCGCAGGAGATCGATTTCAACGACATCCGCACCACGCTGCAGGCCCTGATCGCGATCTACGACAACTGCAATTCGCTGCACACCAACGCCTATGACGAAGCCATCACCACCCCGACGGCCGAATCGGTGCGCCGGGCGCTGGCGATCCAGCTGATCATCAATCGCGAATGGGGCGTGGCCAAGTGCGAGAACCCGAATCAGGGCAGTTTCCTGATCGAGGAACTGACCGATCTCGTCGAGGAGGCCGTGCTGCAGGAGTTCGAGCGCATCGCCGAGCGCGGCGGGGTGCTGGGCGCGATGGAAACCGGCTACCAGCGCGGCAAGATTCAGGAGGAATCGCTGTACTACGAACAGCTCAAGCACGACGGCACCTTGCCGATCATCGGCGTGAACACGTTCCGCAATCCGAACGGGGACCCGACGCCACAAACGCTGGAACTGGCCCGCTCCAGCGAGGACGAGAAGCAGAGCCAGTTGCACCGCCTGACGGAATTCCATGGGGCGCACCAGGCCGATGCGGAGGCGATGTTGGCAAGGCTGCGTCAGGCCGTGATCGACAATCGGAACGTCTTTGCCGTGCTGATGGACGCGGTGCGCGTGTGCTCGCTGGGGCAGATCACGCACGCGCTGTTCGAGGTCGGTGGGCAGTACCGGCGCAATATGTAATTGCGTCGATGGAAATAATGGGTGGGGCGGTTCACGGCGGCGGACGCTGGGGCTACACTCAGCGTTCCGCTTGAAAAAACGAGACACCCATGCAGGCCGAGTACGACAGCAACAACATCTTCGCGCGCATCCTGCGCGGCGAACTCCCGTGCTTCAAGGTTTATGAAGACGCGGACACGATTGCGTTCATGGACATCATGCCGCAATCAGACGGTCACACACTCGTTGTGCCGAAGGAGCAGGCCGTCGACGTGTTCGGCCTGTCCGAGGCCGGCGCGGCCGCGGCGATCCGCGCGACGCAGATCGTCGCGCGTGGCGTGCGCGAGGCCTTTCAGCCCGATGGCGTGGTGATCAGCCAGTTCAATGGCGCAGCGGCCGGCCAGACCGTGCCGCACATCCACTTCCATATCGTGCCGCGCTACGTGGACCAGCCGCTGCGCGGCCATGCACGCCAGCAACAGGACATGGCCGTGCTCAAGCAGCATGCCGAGCGCGTCATTGCCGCGCTGGCGAAGCTCAAGGGCTGAGCGCGCCTGGAAATACGAATCTCCAAACAACTGGAAACTGAAGGAAGGAAGACAGACATGGCAATCAAGACAGTGGGCATCGTTGGTGCCGGCACGATGGGTAACGGCATTGCGCAGGCCTGCGCGGTGGTCGGTATCGACGTGGTGATGATCGACATCAGCGACGCCGCCGTCCAGAAGGGCATCGCCACCGTGGCGGGCAGCCTCGACCGCCTGATCAAGAAGGAAAAGGCCACCGAGGCGGACAAGGCCGCGGCGCTGGCACGTATCCACGGCAGCACGTCGTACGAGGATCTGAAGCGCGCCGACATCGTGATCGAGGCGGCCACCGAAAACTTCGACCTGAAGGTCAAGATCCTGAAGCAGATCGACGGCATCGTCGGCCCCGACGTGATCGTCGCGTCGAACACCTCGTCGATCTCGATCACCAAGCTGGCCGCCGTGACGTCGCGCGCGGACCGCTTCATCGGCATGCACTTTTTCAACCCGGTGCCGATGATGGCGCTGGTCGAACTGATTCGTGGCCTGCAGACCAGCGATGCCGCGCACGCCGACGTCGAGGACCTCGCCAAGCGTCTGGGCAAGTACCCGATCACGGTCAAGAACAGCCCGGGCTTCGTGGTCAACCGCATTCTCTGCCCGATGATCAACGAAGCGTTCTGCGTGCTTGGTGAAGGCCTGGCCTCGCCCGAGGAAATCGACGAAGGCATGAAGCTCGGCTGCAATCATCCGATCGGCCCGCTGGCGCTGGCCGACATGATCGGCCTGGACACGATGCTTGCCGTTATGGAAGTGCTCTACACCGAGTTCGCCGATCCGAAGTACCGTCCGGCCATGCTGATGCGCGAAATGGTGGCCGCAGGCTATCTGGGCCGCAAGACCGGCCGTGGCGTGTACGTGTACAGCAAGTAAGTCTCAGGCGCGCGTTGCGCGCTGATCCGGCCCCTTCCGCCACGGCGAGAAGGGGCCGCGAATAACGATGAGCCAATAGTTTGCCACACGTCAATTGTTCGCGAATGTTGGGTCGCACTGGGAAGTAGCATCGCTGCACATGTACTCGATGTGGTGGTGATGATGGTAACGAGGCGCGAGATTTTGATAGCCATTCCCGCAATGGGTGTGGCGGCAGCCACCGGCTGCCATGCAACGGAACCGGGGGACTCGCTGCGTTCCGACTTCAAGGACCCCGATATCACGGATCCGCTGGAGGATCTCAAGGCGGTGCTTCAGGTGCTGCTTGGCGAGATTCCGATTGTCGGTTCGTCCGCCTCGGCATTGCTGGGTTTGCTCTGGCCCTGGAATCGAGATGTCTGGGACGATATCCGCGGGCGCGTGGAAGCGTTGATCAACCAGAAGATCGAGGAGGCCGTCTTCAGTCTTCTCAAGCAGAAGCTCAACGGTATCGCCGATACGCTCAAGCTCTACGTATCGGCCGCCTCGACGGGCGACACGCAGAACATGATGATGCAATTCGTCGCGACCAATACGTCGATGGTCGCCGCTTCGCGGGAATTCCGTAATCCCGATTTCCAGTGGAAAATCGCGCCGCTTTTCGCGGTATTCGCGCAATTACATATGGTGCTGTTGCGTGACGTCGCCCTGAACGGCAAGGACTGGAGCTGGAACGCGAAGGTCTATGAGAGCTATGTCAAGCTGGCCACCGACACAGCGCAGGACTATGGTCAGTATCTCGACGATGTGGCGCAGGCCGAGCGCAAACGACTAGCTGAGCAAGCGCCGACGAGTCCCGGCCAGCATCGCACGAACATCCACAATTACTGGCAACCGTTCGCGTGGCAACGCATCACGCTGTTGTCGGACTTCCGCGTACTCGTGGCGGCGATGGACCCGGTGACGCATCCAGGCCCCGTGCATGACCTGCCGTACGAAGATGTGTACAGCAAAGCGTATGGTACGGCCGACAACTGGGACAATACCGCTCGGGGTTGGGCCGATGGCGTGACCACGCCGTTCGCGCGGCCACTCGCCAATCCTTCGAGCATCTACATTGAATACTTCAACGGCACGCCGCGTGTCGTGGATGTGCGTTACCCGTCGGCGATGGGGCCGATGGTGTTCGGCGGCAGGCGCACCGACGTCGTTGGCATCATTGCCAATCGCGCTCCCGGCGTGGAGACGCGTACCGTGACCATTCCCGCCCCGGTGGGCGGAGCGCGCTTCAACATCGTTGGCGCATCGATACGCAGCGGCAGTATCCCGCTGACGCTGGTGCTCAAGCTAGACGACGGCACGTCGTTGACATTGTGGAATCGCACGGACCTGCGTGCGCCGATGGAGGATGTGCCGGTACCGTCCGGGCGCAAGCTCACGACGCTGACGATGTGGACGCGCAGCCGGTTCTACCAAAACGATCTCGGTTGTCTGGTGATTGGCTTCAGCCGCGATCCCGACGATGTGCCGCAACGCACACGCGATCTGCTCTATATCACGTCGACCGGCGAGGACCTCAACACACGGCTGCTGCGCAGTAGCGGCATCTCGCGGAGGCTGCAGGAGCAGCGCGACGCGTACTGGAATTGGCTGCGCAGCGCACGCTGATCGTCATTCCCCATACTGCCGCAGTCCCTCCAGATCGAGTGCTTCGATCACACCATAATCCACGCGTACCAGCCCCTGCTGTTCCAGCACCTTGAGGGCCTGGTTCGCGCGCTGACGCGAGATGCCGGCGAGCAGTCCGATCTCTTCCTGCGAGATTTCGAGCGTGGTGCCAATGCCGGGATAGAGGCTCTCATTGAACAGCGACGACACGGCGCGCGCCACGCGCGAATCGATGTCGAGCAGCCGTTCGTATTCGACCGCCGCGATGAACTGGCCAAGCCGGTCATTGAGTTGCATCAGCAGAAATCGCGTGAACGGCAGGCTGGTATCCAGCAACCACTGAAAAGTCTCGATGGGAATGAAGGCGATGCGTGACCGGCGCAGCGCCATGACGTCGTACTTGCGGATCTCGTGCTTGAGCACCGCGCCTTCGCCAAACCATCCGCCCGTGGGCACGCCCGTGAACGTGACCGACTTGCCCGACGGCGAGACAGTTGTGATCTTGACCACGCCCTCCACGACGCCGAGCCAGTGCTCGGCCATCTCGCCCTTGTGGCAGACATACTCGCCCTGGCTGTACTCGCGCACCGCAGTCACACGTTTGACACGCGCGCGCTGTTCGGGGCTCAGGTTGATGGCCCAGGCGCATCGGTCGATGAAGTCGTTGTTGGTGGCGGTCATCTCAATCGTAGGGATTAACCCGGAATTGTCATCGGCGTGACAACCCCGGGGGATGGCATCGGCTATCTTACGATCACGCGGAACCGGCCTTTGCCAGCACATTCAGATGCGATCGCACTAACAGGCAAGGCAGGCATGATGCAGTGCGGCAGCGCCGCATGTGACGTGCCCAGTATAACGACCGGTCTAGGGGCTTGATACCCGGCGTGGCCCGTAGGGAACCAACCCTGCGTCCGATGGTGGAGAGGAGACAGCGATGCAGGAATCGTCGGCAACGACCTTCCCGCGATGCCTGCTGGCGCACGCCACGCAGCGGCCCGATCATCCGGCCTATCGCGAGAAGGATCTCGGTATCTGGCAGACATATGGCTGGGCGCAGACCGCGAACGAGGTAAGGGCACTTGCCTGTGGGCTCGCGGCGCTGGGCTTCCGGCGCGGCATGAACCTGGCCGTGGTCGGTGATAACCGTCCGCGTCTGTACTGGGCCATGACCGCCGCCCAGGCGCTGGGAGGCATTCCGGTGCCGCTGTACCAGGACGCGATCGCCAACGAGATGATCTATGTGCTCGACGATGCGGAGATCGAGTTCGCGATCGTCGAGGACCAGGAACAGGTCGACAAGCTGCTCGAAGTGGAATCGCAGCTCGCCGCGCGAGGCCGCGCGGTACGCCACCTGATCTACGAAGACCCACGCGGACTGCGCGATTACGATCACCCGTCGCTGCTTTCGTACGAACGCGTGCAGGAGATCGGCCGCGAGTTCGACCGCGCGAACCCCGGATTCTTTGACGCGGCAGTGCAGGCCGGCGCGCCGGAAGACACGGCCATCATCCTCTATACATCCGGCACCACTGGCAAACCGAAGGGCGTATGCCACTCGCATGCGGGCCTGATTGGCTCGGCCCGTAACGGCTGCCAGTTCGATGGCCTTGGTGCCGATGACGACGTGCTGTCGTACCTGCCGATGGCCTGGGTAGGCGACAACCTGTTCTCGTACGCGCAGGCGCTGGTGGCAGGCTTCACAGTGAACTGCCCGGAGTCTCGCGAGACCGTGATGACAGATCTGCGCGAGATCGGCCCGACTTACTACTTCGCACCGCCGCGCATCTATGAAGGGCTGCTGACGCAGGTCATGATTCGCATGGAGGACGCGGGCTGGGTCAAGCGCCGCCTCTTTCAATGGGCGATGAACGTGGCGCGCCGTTGCGGCGCGGACATCCTCGACAAGCGGCCGGTAGCGACGCTGGATCGTCTGCGCTACGCGCTGGGTGAAGCGCTGATCTACGGCCCGCTTCGCAACGTGCTTGGCATGAGCCGCATCCGCGTGGGCTACACGGCAGGCGAGGCGATTGGTCCGGACCTGTTCCGCTTCTATCGCTCGATCGGCATCAATCTGAAGCAGTTCTACGGCCAGACCGAAACCTGCGCGTACGTCTGCCTGCAGCCGGACGGACAGGTCAAGTTCGATACGGTGGGACCGGCCGCCCCAGGCATGGAGATCCGCATCGCCGAGAACGGCGAAGTGCTGGTGCGCGGCGTGGGGCTGCTCAAGAACTACTACAAGCGCGACGACGCCACACGCGAGGCGATCAATGACGAGGGCTACTTCCTGACTGGCGACGCCGGCGTGATCGATGCCGACGGGCACCTCAAGATCATCGACCGGGCCAAGGACGTGGGCAAGCTGGCCGATGGCTCGATGTTCGCGCCCAAGTACATCGAAAACAAGCTCAAGTTCTTCCCGTACATCAAGGAAGCGGTGGCCTTCGGTACCGACCGCGACCGGGTCTGCGCGTTTATCAATATCGACTTCGACGCCGTGGGCAACTGGGCCGAGCGCCGCCATCTGCCCTATGCGGGCTACGTCGACCTGGCTGCCCAGCCCGACGTGATCGCGATGATGGCCGAATGCGTCGAGCAGGTGAACGCCGATCTGGCCGCCGATGCGATGCTGGCTGGGTCGCAGATCGCACGCTTCCTGATCCTGCATAAGGAACTCGATCCGGACGACGACGAACTCACGCGCACGCGCAAGGTGCGGCGCGGCTTCATCGCGGAGAAGTACGGCGTGCTGGTCGACGCGCTCTATGCGGGCAAGCCCGAGCAGTTCATCGAGACGCGCGTGAAGTTCGAGGATGGGCGCGAGGGCAGCGTGTCGGCCACGCTGAAGCTGGTGGATGTGAAGCGCTTCCCGCCCGTAGGCGGCGCGCGCGCGGCGTGAGCACGGAGGGTATGGCATGACGGTCACCCAGACAGCGTGGCAAGGCGGCATGGCCCGCGTGGACGCCACAGGCACGTTGGTGCCGCCGGGCGCGATTGCTCCGGCCGGGCACGTGGAGGGCACGCACGGCGACAGCCCGCGGCCCGACAGTGCGCGCGAGCCAGAATCGACGTCCCACGTCCGCACGCGCGGCGACGTGATTCTCGATCTGCAGAACATTTCGCTGTCGTTCGGCGGCGTGAAGGCGCTGACCGATATCTCGTTCGACGTCTGCGAGCACGAGATCCGCGCAATCATCGGCCCGAACGGCGCGGGCAAGAGCTCGATGCTGAACGTGATCAACGGCGTCTATCACCCGCAGCAGGGCCGCATCGTGTTTCGTGGGCAGGAGCGTCGCCAGATGCATCCCACGGCAGCGGCGCGGCAGGGCATCGCCCGGACGTTCCAGAACATCGCGCTGTTCAAGGGCATGACCGTGCTGGACAACATCATGACCGGCCGCAACACGCAGTTCCGCACGGGCGTGTTCGCGCACGCGCTGTGGTGGGGGCCGGCACGCGCCGAGGAGATGCGTCATCGCCGCAAGGTCGAGGAGGTGATCGACTTTCTCGAAATCCAGGCGATCCGCAAGACACCGGTCGGCAGGCTGCCTTACGGCCTGCAGAAGCGCGTGGAGCTGGCGCGCGCGCTGGCCGCGGAACCGTCGATGCTGCTGCTCGATGAACCGATGGCGGGCATGAACGTGGAAGAGAAGCAGGACATGTGCCGTTTCATCCTGGACGTGAACCATCAGTTCGGCACCACCATTGTGCTGATCGAGCACGACATGGGCGTGGTGATGGATATCTCCGACCGCGTGGTGGTGCTCGACTACGGCAAGAAAATCGGCGACGGCACGCCCGATGAGGTCAAGTCGAACCCGGACGTGATTCGCGCATATCTCGGCACGGCGCACTGAGCGCCCCGGGGTCATAGAGAGCATTGAGAGGATAGCGGCGATGAGTTTCTTCTTCGAAATCCTGATCGGCGGCTTGCTGTCAGGACTGATGTACTCGCTCGTGGCACTGGGCTTCGTGCTGATCTACAAGGCGTCCGGCGTGTTCAACTTCGCGCAGGGCGCGATGGTCTACTTCGCCGCGCTTGCCGTGGTCGGTCTGATGGACAAGGGTCTGCCGATGTGGGCCGCCGTGATCGGCGCGTTCATCGTCATGATCATCGTCGGCATGAGCACCGAGCGCTTCGTGCTGCGCAAGCTGGTCAACCAGCCCCCAATCACGCTGTTCATGGCCACGATCGGGCTGTCGTTCTTCCTGGAGGGGCTGGGGCCGCTGCTTTTCGGCAACGAGGTGCGGCCGATCCAGCTCGGCATCGTCGACGAGCCGATCGAATCGATCCTGACGCGCTTCAACATCGTCGTGTCGAAGTTCGATCTGGCCGCCGCGCTGATTGCGGCGGTGCTGGTGGGGGGGCTGGCGCTGTTCTTCCAGTACACCAAGGTCGGCCGCGCGCTGCGCGCGGTGGCGGACGACCATCAGGCCGCGCTTTCGCTCGGGATTCCGCTGCAGAACATCTGGGCCATCGTCTGGGGCGTGGCCGGATTCGTGGCGCTGGTGGCCGGCATGTTGTGGGGCTCGCGCAATGGCGTGCAGTTCGCGTTGACGCTGACCGCGCTCAAGGCGCTGCCGGTGCTGATTCTCGGCGGCTTCACGTCGGTGCCCGGCGCGATCGTGGGCGGGCTGATCATCGGCGCATCGGAGAAGCTGGCCGAGATCTACATCCCGCCGGTGTTCCAGTCGGTGTTCGGCGGCAATTTCGGGGGGATCGAAGGCTGGTTCCCGTATGTGTTCGCGTTGCTGTTTCTGCTCGTACGGCCAGAGGGGTTGTTCGGCGAGAAGCACATTGACCGCGTCTGACGGAGAACCGACATGCTTTATCGCGAATCCGGACAGTTCAAGACCAGCTACGTTGCCGACAGCCAGATTTTCCCGATCCGGCAGGACCGCATCTTCTTTGCCCTGCTGATGGCGGTGGCGTTCGTGGCAATTCCGTTCGTCGGCACCGAATACTGGCTCAGCGCCATCCTGACGCCGTTCCTGATCTTCTCGCTGGCGGCGCTTGGGCTCAACATTCTCACCGGCTACGCTGGCCAGCTCTCGCTCGGCACGGCTGCATTCATGGCGGTGGGCGCGTACGCGGCCTACAACTTCCAGCTTCGGATCGAAGGCATTCCGGTGCTGCTGACGTTCATCCTGGCCGGCGCGTCGGCGGCGGTGGTGGGTGTGGCGTTCGGGCTGCCGTCGCTGCGCATCAAGGGCTTCTACCTGGCGGTGGCCACGCTGGCCGCGCAGTTCTTCGTGGTGTGGGCGCTGACCAAGTTTCCCTGGTTGTCGAACAACAGTTCCTCGGGCGTGATCACGGCGCAGCGGCTCGACCTGTTTGGCGTGGCGATCGACACCCCGGTGAAGAAGTATCTGTTTGTGTTGGGCATCGTCACCGTGCTGGCGCTGATCGCCAAGAACCTGGTGCGCTCGGCCACGGGCCGCGCGTGGATGGCGGTGCGCGACATGGATGTGGCGGCCGAGGTGATCGGCATTCCGCTGATGCGGACCAAGCTGCTGGCGTTCGCAGTCAGTTCCTTCTATTGCGGCGTGGCCGGCGCGCTGTATGCGTTCTGCTATCTCGGCTCGGTGGAGCCTGATGGCTTCTCGCTCGATCTGTCGTTCCGCATCCTGTTCATGATCATCATCGGCGGCGTGGGCAGCATCCTGGGCTCGTTCCTGGGCGCCGCATTCATCCTGCTGCTGCCGATCTTTCTCGACAACGTGCTGCCCGCGCTGGCGTCGTTGCTGCACCTGCCGTTCACGAACGCCACGGTGTCGCATATCCAGCTTATGGTGTTCGGCGGGTTGATTATCTTCTTCCTGATCGTCGAGCCGCATGGGCTGGCTCGCCTCTGGCAGATCGCCAAGGAGAAACTGCGCCTGTGGCCGTTCCCGCACTAGCCCTGTGCCCCGTATTTCATGTCGTTCCCATAACAACGCCCGATCGAGGTGAAGGAGACTGTGATGACAACCGTGTTTCGCAACGTGCAGCGCGCCGCCCTTGTGGTCAGCGTCGCGGCTGCCATGCTGGTACCGGCCTTGCCGGCGCTGGCGCAAACCAATGATCAGTTCGTCGCGCTGCCAAGCTACCGTGTTGGCCCGTACGGCGCCAACGGCCAGTCGTTCTATGGCGGCTTTGTGGACTACCTGAACTACGTCAATCTCAAGGAGGGTGGCGTCAACGGCGTCAAGCTGAGCTGGGAAGAGTGCGAGACCGAGTACAACAACGCCAAGGGCGTGGAGTGCTACGAGCGCCTGAAGGCCAAGAGCAGCGCGAGCAAGGGCACCGCCTATCACACGATGTCCACGGGTATCTCGTACGCGCTGGTCGACAAGACCGCAGCAGACAAGGTGCCGCTGGTGATGATGGGCTACGGACGTACCGATGCCGTGGATGGCTCGGTCTTCCCGTATGCGTTTCCGCTGGTGACGACGTACCAGATGCAGGTATCGGCCATCGTCAAGTTCCTGACGTCGAAGAACGGCGGATCGCTGGCCGGCAAGAAGATCGTCTACCTGTATCACGATTCGGCCTACGGCAAGGAGCCGATCGTCGCGCTCGAGGCCGAAGCCAAGCTCGGCAAGTTCAACCTGGTCGAGATTCCCGTGGCGCACCCGGGCAACGAGCAGGGCGCGCAGTGGCTCAAGATCCGCCAGGAGAATCCTGACTACGTGATCTTCTGGGGCTGGGGCGTGATGAACCAGACCGCGCTGAAGGCCGCGCAGAAGGTCGGCTACTCGCGCGACAAGATGATCGGGTCGTGGTGGGCCGGGTCCGAGGAGGACACGGTACCGGCCGGCGAGGCCGCCAAGGGCTATATGAGCGCCACCTGGAATGTGGCTGGCAAGAACGTGCCGTTGATCGCTGACATCGAGAAGGTGGTCTACGGCGCCGGCAAGGGCAACATGCAGGATCGCAACAAGGTCGGCTCGGTGCTCTATAACCGCGGCGTGTCGGCGGCCGTGGTGACCGTCGAAGCCATCCGCGGGGCGCAGGCGAAGTTCGGCAAGGGCAAGGTGATGAACGGCGACGAAATGCGCTGGGCCTTCGAGAACCTGAACCTGACCAGCGCGCGGTTGCAGCAGGTTGGCGCCACCGGCCTGCTGCCGGAGATCAAGACGAGCTGCGACAACCACGAGGGCTCCGGCAAGGTGAAGATCCAGCAGTGGGACGGCGCCAAGTGGGTGGTGGTGTCCGACTGGATCGAAGGCAACAAGAGCCTGATTCACCCGCTGTTCAAGGCCACGGCGGCGCAGTACGCGAAGGAGAAGGGCATCACGCCGGCTTGCATGAAGTCGTAGGCGTTGTCTTTCCCCCGCTCCCACTCGTGGGGGCGGGGAGCAAAACGATCTGGGATGCGGACATGACCCTTCTATCCGTCAACAACATCGAAGTCATCTACGACCACGTGATTCTCGTGCTCAAGGGCGTGTCGCTCGAAGTGCCTGAGGGTCGCATCGTGGCATTGCTGGGCGCCAATGGCGCGGGCAAGACCACCACGCTCAAGGCGATCTCGAATCTGCTGCATGCGGAGCGTGGCGATGTCACCAAGGGCTCGATCGAATATCGCGGGCAGCGCGTGGACCAGCTCACGCCAAACGATCTGGTCAAACGCGGCGTGATCCAGGTCATGGAGGGGCGCCACTGCTTCGCGCACCTGACGATCGAGGAGAACCTGCTGACGGGCGCCTATACCCGTGGGCTGTCGCGCGGCCAGACGCGCGATGAACTCGAGAAGATCTACGCGTACTTTCCGCGCCTGAAGACGCGCCGCAAATCGCAGGCCGGCTATACGTCCGGTGGCGAGCAGCAGATGTGCGCGATCGGGCGAGCCATGATGGCCAAGCCGGCGATGATCCTGCTCGACGAGCCGTCGATGGGCCTGGCGCCGCAGATCGTCGAGGAGATCTTCGAGATCGTGCGTGACCTGAATACCCGCGAGCGCGTCAGCTTCCTGCTGGCCGAGCAGAACACGATGGTGGCGCTGCGCCATGCCGACTACGGTTACATCCTCGAAAACGGCCGCGTGGTGATGGATGGCGATGCGGAATCGCTGCGCACCAACGAGGACGTCAAGGAGTTCTACCTGGGCGTGGCCGCCAACGATGCGGATGGTGCCGCGCGCAAGTCGTTCCGCGATGTGAAGAGCTACCGCCGCCGCAAGCGCTGGCTGGCGTGAACACAAGACAGACCATGGCTGCTGATCCTGTTGAATACTTCGATGCACTCGAGACACGCAACCCGGCCGAACGCGAGGCGGCGCTGTTTGCCGCCCTGGTGCGGCAGATTGCCCATGCGCAGTCGCGCGCGGCTTACTTCGCGGAGATACTCTGCGACATCGACGCGCGCGACATCACGTCGCGAGCCGCGCTGGCGACGCTGCCGGTCACACGCAAGTCCGAAATGACCATGCAGCAGCGTATCGCGCCGCCGTTAGGCGGCCTGAACGCGACCCCGCTGCGCGATCTGCGGCATGTGTTCCAGTCGCCGGGCCCGATCCACGAGCCCGACGGTCATGGACCAGACTGGTGGCGCACGGCGCGCGCCATGTTCGCCGCCGGCTTCCGTGAGGGCGATCTGGTCTACAACACGTTCTCATACCACTTCACGCCGGCCGGCATGATGATGGAGTCGGGTGCGCATCGGCTTGGATGCTGCGTGTTTCCGGCCGGCGTCGGGCAGACCGAATCCCAGGTGCAGGCGATGGCCAGTCTGCAGCCTTCCGCCTACGCGGGCACACCGTCGTTCCTGAAGCTGCTGATCGAGCGGGGCGAGGAGATGGGCATGGCGTGCTCCAGCATTTCCAAGGCGCTGGTCAGTGGCGAGGCCTGTCCGCCCGCGCTGCGTGCCTGGCTGCAGGACCATGGCATCACCGCGCGGCAGATGTATGGCACCGCCGATCTCGGCCTGATCGCCTATGAGACCGAAGGCGGCGATGGCTGGGTGGTCGACGAGGGCGTGCTGGTCGAGATCGTCGAGCCGGGCGGCACGGAGCCGATGCCGGAAGGCGAAGTCGGCGAGGTCGTGGTGACGGTGCTCGGCAATGGCGACTACCCGTTGATCCGCTTTGGCACGGGCGACCTGTCGGCGATCGTGGCCGATTCGTCGCATCGGGCAAGCCCGTGCGGCCGGACCAATATCCGGCTCAAGGGATGGCTCGGGCGCGCGGACCAGGCCACCAAGGTCAAGGGGATGTTCGTACACCCAGGGCAGGTAGCCGATGTCGTTCGGCGTCATGCGGAGATTCGCGCGGCGCGGCTGATCGTGACAGGCACGGTTGGGGCCGATGTGATGACGCTGCATTGCGACGTCACGTGCGAAGACGAGGCGCTGGCGGCGGCCATCCGTGAATCCATGCGCGAAGTCCTGCGGCTGCGTGGCGAAGTCCGCTTCGTGCCGGCAGGATCGCTGCCGCAGGATGGCAAGGTGATCGAGGATGCGCGTAGTTACGACTGACTACGACTGACGTGTGCCGACCCGCGCGGCCGCCTGATCCGCACGCCGGATCATTCCGGCTGCGCGTTGCTGCTCCGCGCATGGCCACCGCGAGGCCGCGTGGGCAGGCGCACCATCCACACGGTGGTTCCCAGCGCGATCGCGATCAGCGTGATCGACGCCACCGGCCGTTCGCGCATCATCCATGCCGTGATGGTCATCGAAGGCCACATCATCGACAACGCCAGGCATTTGGCCCGGAACGGGATGCTGCGGTGGGTCTGCCAATCGTGCACGAGCGGACCGAAGCGGTGATGTGCGAGCAGCCAGCGATGAAAGCGCTCCGAGCCACGCGCAAAGCACGCGGCCGCCAGCAGGACGAATGGTGTGGTGGGGAGGACTGGCAGGAAGATGCCGATGACCCCAAGCGCGAGGCTCAGGGTGCCGCAAGTGACCCAGAACGCGCGAATGGCGCGTTCGCGGTGCGTTAGCGTGGTCTGGCGTTCGGGGTCGTCTGGTTGCAACTGGAGAAATGCGGCTAGCGCGCCAAGGGCGGAAACGCCCTTATGCTACCAGCCCCAGGCGGGCGCGCGCGGCGTCGTACTCGCTCTTCATGCGCGCCACGATCTCTCCGGCGGTGGGGATGTCTTCGATCTGGCCCACGCCCTGACCGGCGCCCCAGATGTCCTTCCATGCCTTGGCCTTCGAGCTGCCGCTGGAGAAGTCCATCTTGCTCTTGTCGGCCACGGGCAGGTTCTCCGGATCGAGCCCCGAATTGACGATGCTCTCGCGGATGTAGTTGCCGTGCACGCCCGTGAACAGGTTCGTGTAGATGATGTCCGACGCGGCCGAACTGGTGATCGACTGCTTGTACTCGAGCGCTGCGTGCGCCTCTTGCGATGCGATGAAGCGTGTGCCCACGTAGGCGAAATCCGCGCCCATGGCCTGCGCGGCCAGCACGGCTTCACCGGTGGCGATGGAGCCGGACAGCGCGATCGGGCCGTCGAAGAACTTGCGCACTTCGCCCACCAGCGCGAACGGCGATAGCGTGCCGGCATGGCCGCCCGCGCCGGCCGCCACCAGGATCAGGCCGTCAACGCCGGCCTCGATCGCTTTTTCGGCGTGGCGAATATTGATGACGTCGTGCAGCACGATGCCGCCGTAGCTGTGCACGGCGTCGATCATTTCCTTGGGCGGCGCGCGCAGCGACGTGATGAAGATCGGCACCTTGTGTTCGACGCAGACCTTCACGTCATGCTCGAGGCGCGCGTTGGAGGCGTGCACGATCTGGTTGACCGCGATCGGGCCCACCGGCTTGCCGGGATTCGCCGCCTTGAAGTTGGCCAGTTCCGCCTGGATCTGGGTCAGCCATTCATCGAGCAGTTCGGCGGGGCGCGCGTTTAACGCGGGGAACGAGCCGACGATGCCGGCCTTGCACTGCGCCAGCACCAGTTCCGGATAGCTGACGATGAACATTGGCGACGCGATAACGGGCAGGGCCAGGTTTTGCAGCACTGGCGGAATAAGCTTGGCGGCAGGCATGAAGTCTCCTCACATCCGTGTTATGGAACGATCGTTCGATTATAGGGAGTTTCGGGTAGCGTGGCGCCGGGCTAGAGGGCGCAGTCTATGCGCTTGCCTTGGGGTCTGGAATGGGAATCCTGCCAATCGTCCCCTGCGCGGTTGGCGCGCGAGACCTTGCCTGCTTGCTGAAAGCCACGACGAGTCGTGAGTTAGCGCAGAGCCAAAAAAAAGGCCCCGCTGGGTTAGCGGGGCGATTACCACGAAGACTGATAAGAAGAGACGGTCAGACACCTGCCAATGCCTTACCGTGAGACGAATCTTAGTAGCTGTTTGTGACCGCAAGAAGTCAGGCCGAGGACAATTCCGGAAAACCCTGAGTTTGGCCTTTCCGGGCGATTTTCGGCCCGTCCCCTGATTCCGGTCAGATCTTTTCGAGCAGCAGACCCTTCAGATATTCGCCTTCCGGGAAGGCCGCCGACATTGGATGGTCCGTGCCGGCCGACAGGCGGCGCAGGATGCGCGCATCCGAGCGCGCATCGGTGGCCGCGCCCGCCACGATCTTCTGGAACAGCTCCATGCTGATCGCACCCGAGCACGAGTACGTGAACAGCAGGCCGCCCGGACGCAGCAACTGCATTCCGACCAGGTTGATTTCCTTGTAAGCGCGGGCCGCACGGTCGATATGCTGTGCCGACGGCGCGAACTTGGGCGGGTCCAGCACGATCAGGTCGAACTGACGGCCCTCGGCGCGGAACTCGCGCAGCGTCTTGAAGACATCCGCGTCGAGCCACGTGGCGCGCGCCGGATCGAAACCGTTCAGCGTCACGTTGCTGGCCGCGATCTTGAGCGCCTCGCCCGACGAATCGATCGACGTCACCGACGTGGCGCCGCCACGCAGCGCCGCCAGCGAGAAGCCGCCGGTGTAGCAGAAGCAGTTCAGCACCTCGCGGCCCTCGGCGAGGTCGCCGACGAGCTTGCGGTTGTCACGCTGGTCCACGTAGAAGCCGGTCTTGTGGCCGTTGCGCACGTCGACGTGGTAGCGCACGCCGTGCTCGGTCACCGACAGTTCCGGGTCGGGCTCGGCACCGGCCAGCACGCCGGTCACCAGCGGCAGTCCTTCGCGCTGGCGCACCGCCGCGTCAGAACGTTCGTAGACGTTCGGGCAGCCGGTTTCCTTGATCAGCGCCTGCACCAGCGCGTCCTTCCATTGCTCCACGCCCGCGGCGTTGAACTGGCAGACGAGCTGGCCGCGTTCGCCCTGGCCGTAGTAGTCGACGATCAGACCTGGCAGGCGGTCGGATTCGCCGAAGATCAGGCGCACGGCGTTGGTGTCGCGCACCCATTGCTTGCGGTGTGCCAGGGCCGCCGACACGCGGCGCTTGAACATCGCGTGATCGACCGGCTCGTTCTCGTCGAACGTCCAGACGCGCGCGCGGATCTGTGATTCGGGGCTGTACGCGCCGCGCGCCAGGAAGCGGCCGTCCGCGCTGCGGATGACCACGGTCGATCCCGGTTCGCAACGGCCTTCGGTAGCGGCGATGCCCGTGGCGTAGACCCACGGATGGCGCCGGAGCAGGGACTTTTCCTTGCCCGGCTTGAGGGTGATGACGTTCATGCGGTTACAGCACCACCTTGACCATCGGATGCCCGGTCAGCGCGCGATACAGCTCGTCGAGCTGCTCGCGGCTCGTGACCCACACGGTCACCGTCAGCCCCAGATAGTTGCCGTTGCGGGACGGACGCATCTCCATCTTGCCGGCGTGGAAGTTCGGGTCGAAGTCCTGGATCAGGGTCACGATCGCTTCGGCGAAGCCATCCTGCATCGCGCCCATGACCTTGATCGGGAAATCGCTCGGGTACTCGATCAGCGACTGTTCCGGCGGAATCTCCCCCGGAATCAGCGGACCGTTGTTCGAATCTGTAGACATCTCGAATCCTTGAACTCTTACTTGCGCTTGAACCAGAGGCGGATCGTATCCCACAGGCGGCCGAAGAAGCCGGCCTCCGGCACTTCCTCGAGCGCCACCACCGGGAATTCCGCCACCTTGTTGGCGCCGTCCATCAGCTTGACGGTGCCCACCTGCTGGCCGGCCGTGATCGGCGCGATCAGCAGTTCCTGGCGCTCCAGCACCGGCTTGAGGCGCGAGCCCGTGCCCTTGGGCACCGTGACGAACGTCTCGTTGGCCACGCCGATCTTGATCGTGCCGGTCTTGCCCTTGTAGATGTCGGGCGTGGCCAGCACCTGGCCCTTGTCGTACAGGCGCAGGGTGTCGAAGAACTGGAAGCCGTAGTTCAGGATCTTCAGGCTTTCCTGTGTGCGGATCTGCTCGGTGGCCGTGCCGATCACGATCGACACCAGTCGGCGCGAGCCGTTGGGCACATTGGCCAGCGGACGCTTTGCCGACGAAATCAGGCAGTAGCCCGCGGACTTCGTGTGGCCGGTCTTCACGCCGTCCACGGTCGGGTCGATGTACAGCAGACGGTTGCGGTTCGGCTGCCTGATCTTGTTATAGGTGAACTCCTTCTGCGAGTACATCGAGTAGTACTCGGGAAAGTCCTTGATCAGGCGCGTGGTCAGGATCGCCAGGTCCACCGCCGTGGTGTAGTGGTTCGGATCGGGCACACCGTCGGTGTTCGTGAAGTGCGTGTTCTTCATGCCCATGCGCTGGGCTTCACGGTTCATCATCACGACGAAGCCTTCTTCCGAGCCGCCCACGGCTTCGGCCAGCGCCAGCGAGGCGTCGTTGCCCGACTGGACGATCAGGCCCAGCAGCAGGTCCTGCACGCTGACCGGCTTGCCGGCTTCGATGAACATGCGCGATTCATCGCTTTTCACCTTGCGCACGATGTCGGTCGGCGTGACGGTCTGATCCAGCGTCAGGCGCTTTTCCTTGAGCGCCTCGAACGCCAGGTAGGCCGTCATCAGCTTGGTCAGCGACGCCGGCTCGATGCGCATATCTGCATTCTGTGACGCCAGCGCCTGGCCGCTCGTCACGTCGTACAGCATCCAGGACTTGGCGGCGACCTGTGGCACCGGCACGCCTTGCGCCATCACGGCTGCGGGCGCGGCGGCGAGTGTTGCCGCAACGATTACGGGAGCAATGGCGGATGCGACGTACGGCGTGACTCTGTTCAGCATGTGTAGGTTTCCAACAAGAAAGGATTGGCGCGGGCGGGGCGATTCACCGGTCCCACGCGTTGACGACGAGCTGCTTGATCAGGTGCAGCTTGCGATGAAAGAAATGGTCGGCGCCAGGAATGACGATGACCGGCAGGTCCTGCGGGCGTGCCCAGTCGAACACGCTGGCGAGCGGCACGGTGTCGTCCTGCTCGCCGTGGATCACGATTGTGTCAGCCGGCACGTTGGCCACGTCCCAGCGGCTCGTGGCGGTACCCACCACCACCAGGCGTTGCGCGGGCGTGCCAGCTTCGGCCAGACGGCGTGCCACGTGCGTCTGCACGAAGCTGCCGAACGAGAAACCGCCCAGCGCCAGCGGCAGCGTGGCCACGTCGGGCGACCACGCGGTCTGCGTGCGCATCCAGTCGATCACGGCGAGCAGATCGTCCTGCTCGCCGATGCCCTTGTCGTGCTCGCCGGCCGTGCCGCCAACGCCACGGAAGTTCGGGCGCACCGTGGCGTACCCCAGCGCAACGAAGGTACGCGCCAGCGTCTGCGCCACCTTGTTGTCCTTGGTGCCCGCGAACAGCGGGTGCGGATGCGCGACGAGAGCCAGACCGCGCACGGGCGCGTTCTGCGGCAGATCGATGGAGATGTCGATGGCGCCGACGGGGCCGGCGACGGTGGTGACCTGGGTATGCGCGTTCATGGTGGCAGGCGGCTCTCGCACAACGGGGCAACTACTGGGTAACTACAGCGCAGCTACGGAACTACAACAGCGGCACAACAAAAAACCGGGCTGGACCCGGCATGGCTCGGCGGGTAACGCGTTTCAGCGATCGACCATCAGGCGCTGCACGGGCTTTCCGTTGATCAGATGGCTTTCGATGATTTCGTCGATGTCCTGCTCGTCGACGAAGGTGTACCAGACGGCCTCGGGGTAGACCACGAGCACCGGTCCAAGTTCACAGCGGTTCAGGCAGCCGGCCTTGTTGATGCGCACGCGGCCTTCGCCACCGGCGATGCCAAGCTCCTTGCAGCGTTTCTTGGCGTATTCCTGCATGGCCTTCGCATTGTGGTCGGCGCAGCAGGCGGAGCCATCGTCGCGCTGGTTCAGGCAGAAGAAGACGTGGTGTTGGTAGTAGCTGCTCATGACGGCTGACTTGGGGCGCGGTGTGGCGAGGCGTCGTGGCCTGCCATCGCCCGTGATTGGAAGCTCGGAATTATACGTGTTCACGGCCACCAACCCGCGTAACACGTGGTGCACGGAATTCCGGAATCCGGGCCCCGGCCGGGGCCGTCGGGACGCTCTCGCGCCGTGATCGGCGCCCGAATGCGACCGAGGCTCCACAAATATCGAGGTTTAGGGCCATCTGGCCTTCCGAATCTCCGGAGCTGCGCATTCCGGATTTCCGGAATTCCGGAACCCGGTGCCGCCGGATTTCTCATCTTTTCTTTTAAATCAATGACTTGCGGCTGGGCGCCCAGATGGCACGCCTGTTGCAAATAGTTACTTCCAGACGCGCCGCCGTTCAGGTCGAGGCGCGCAACGCGCCACGCCATCGAGCGCCGGGGCACCGGTCAAACACCGAGGACGACATCATGAGGAAACCCTTCTACAAGATCCTGTACGTGCAGGTCCTGTTCGCGATATTCGTGGGCATCCTGCTGGGCCACTACTGGCCCGACACCGGCGTGGCCATGAAGCCGCTCGGTGATGCCTTCATCAAGCTGATCAAGATGATCATTGGTCCGATCATCTTCTGTACCGTGGTGTCCGGCATTGCCGGCATGCGCGATATGAAGAAGGTGGGCCGCGTGGGCGGCAAGGCGCTGCTCTACTTCGAGATCGTGTCAACGTTCGCGCTGCTGCTCGGCCTGATCGCCACGCACGTGCTCAAACCGGGCGTGGGCTTCAACATCGATCCGGCCACGCTGGACACGAAGTCGATCGCGCAGTACGTGTCGAAGGCACACGGTCAGAGCACGGTCGAGTTCTTCATGCACATCATCCCGGACACGATCTTCAGCGCATTCGCCAACGGCGACATCCTGCAGATCCTGATGGTCTCGATGTTCTTCGGATCGGCGCTGGCCGTGGTGGGTGAGCGCGCGCGCATCATCCACGACATGGTGGACCAGGTGTCGAAGGTGTTCTTCCACATCGTGCACGTGATCACGAAGGTGGCCCCGATCGGCGCATTCGGCGCGATGGCGTTCACCATCGGCAAGTACGGCCTGGGCTCGCTGATTCCGCTGCTCAAGCTGATCGGCACGTTCTACCTTACGGCGATCGTGTTCGTGCTGGTGGTGCTGGGTACCGTGGCGCGCCTGACCGGTTTCTCGATCATCCGCTTCGTCGCGTATATCAAGGAAGAACTGCTGATCGTGCTCGGCACCAGCTCTTCCGAGGCCGCGCTGCCGCACCTGATGGAGAAGATGGAGAAGCTCGGCTGCTCGAAGTCGGTGGTGGGCCTGGTTGTGCCGACCGGTTACTCGTTCAACCTGGATGGCACCAACATCTACATGACGATGGCGGTGATCTTCATCGCGCAGGCCACCAACATCGAGCTGACGCTGATGCAGCAGCTCACGATCCTGGCCGTGGCGATGGTGACCTCGAAGGGCGCCAGCGGCGTGACCGGCTCGGGCTTCATCACGCTGGCAGCCACGCTGGCCGTGGTGCCGACGATCCCGGTGGCCGGCATGGTGCTGATCCTCGGTATCGACCGCTTCATGAGCGAATGCCGCGCGCTGACGAACATCGTCGGCAACGGCGTGGCCACGGTGGTGGTCTCGGCGTGGGAGCACGAGCTCGACCGCGCCCGCCTGACCCGCGTGCTGCGGGGCGAAGATGAGGCGAGCAGCCTCGCCGACGCCGGC
>NZ_ANKP01000025.1:0-17167 GCF_000319775.1 Cupriavidus sp. HMR-1 | reverse complement strand
CGACTCCATCCATGCACGGGACACCGGCGTCGCGGCGGCCTCGCCGACGATTGCCGGCAGGCCCGGGCGTGCCGCGAGCACCCGGCGTGCGTAATGAGAGTACGCAGCCGAGTACAATACGTGGCCTTCGCAATCTGCGGCGGCAAGTCCCTGAGCCGCGATCGTGGCATAGGCCCCCTGGGCCATGTTGCCGATCGGACCGGCCTCGCCGGGCAATGTCACATTCGAAGTGGTTCCTGCGCCATCCGCCATGCGCTGCAGGTCAGTCGAAGCCGGGGCATTGCCCTCGGCGGAACTCGTCGGATCAGGGACAGTCATTCCAGTTACTTTTTGCAATTTCGCAGCAGGCGCCGTGACAACACGCGGCATTCGCGTGCGCACCACTTTGGAGAGCGGCTAGTATTGTCGGATAATCTGCCCATGTCCAGCCGCCCTACCGCTCCACACGACGGTTCCGCATCTCCACGCGCGGGTGGCGAAGACCAAGCCGCGCTTGCCGTTGCTCCCCGGAGTTCGATGCCCACATCTGGCGCTGGCCGCCGGGCGGCGGCGTTCGTCCGCGCCACGCTGCGCGGGCTCTGGCTCGGATTGTGGACCGCCATCCGCCATCCAGTCTGGCCGCGACTCTGGCGGATGATCGTGCGCATCGTGGCGGCGCTGCTCGCACTGGCGATCGTCGCCGTGCTGCTGATCCGCTTCGTGCTCTGGCCGCAGGCCCACACCGCGCGCGAATGGCTCGAACACCAAGGGTCGACCGCGCTCTCCGCGCGCCTCACTATTGGCGAACTCGACACCTATTGGGATGGCTGGCATCCGGCGTTCCGCGCCCGCGACGTACGCGCGGTGGACGCGCAGCAGCGCGTGCTGCTGACCGCCGGGTCGCTCGACGGCAAACTGTCGTGGCAATCGGTGCCGACGATGGCGCTGCAGTTCGTCAGCCTGACGGCCGACCGTACCGATGTGCTGATCCGGCGCACCCCCGAAGGCAAGTTGCTGGTTGCCGGTGTGCCTGTGGAAACACAAAAGACCGGCGCGCAGGACGATCCGTTCCTGCACTGGCTGCTGTCCCAGGGGCGCATCGACCTGGTCAGCGGTAACCTGCGCTGGCTGGACGAGAAGGCCCGGCTGCCTCAGCTCGACGTGGCGGACATCCACTTCACCACCGAGCGCGATGGCGCCCAGCACATTGTGCGGCTCGAGGCGCGCAGCGCCGCGCTGGCGCCGCGACCGCTGGTATTCCAGGCCAACCTGCGCCACGACTACCTGCACGGCACGGGCAACTGGCAGCACTGGACCGGTCAGGCAAGCTGGGCCTTCAACCAGCTCGAATTGCCGGTCGTGCAGCGCTACCTGGCCATCTTCGACAGCGTGCAGGATGGCGTCTTCAGCACCGACGGCACCGTCGACTTCCGTGGCGGACAGGTACAGCGCAGCCAGATGCGGCTGCGTGCATCTGGCGTCGACCTGCATCTGGCTGGGGCGCCGGAGCCACTCAAGCTGGCCAACGCCCAGGCCCTGCTACTGCATAAGAGCGACCGCAACGGCAACCACCAGCTGACCATCGACACCCTGCTCTGGCAGGCCGAGCCGCAGGCGGGCCCGCCGTCCAACGCGGACGCGACGTGGCGCGAAGGGATGCGCAAGGTGACGATCGACTGGAACCGTGACAGCTCCGGCCAGTTACGCAAGTTCGCACTGCGCGCGCCGACTTTCGACCTCAACACGCTGCGCGCGCTGGCCACGTCGATGCCGCTGGACACCGCCGTGCTACGCCAGCTCCGCGCGTTGCAGCCGGCTGGCCATATCGACAATCTCGACGTCGCGTGGTCGCGCGACCGCGCCGGCATGCTGTCGCGTACCCCTGGCACCCAGCACTACAACGTGCAGGGCACACTGCGCAACGTTTCCGTGAATGGCCAGCCCGCCGTGCCGGCCGTAGATGCGGACGGCCTCCCGCGCGCCGGCACGCCCGGCTTCAGCCAGCTCTCGGGCAGCTTCAACTTCGACGACAAGCAGGGCGTGGCGAGGGTCGACACTACCGGCGGCGCCCTGATCTTCCCGGGTGTGTTCGAGGATCCACGCCTGCCGTTCGACACGCTGCGCGGCGAAGTGCGCTGGACGCACGAGGGTGACAAGCTTGTGGTTCGTACCGATGGTATCCAGTTCGCCAACGCCGATACCGCCGGCACCGTGCGCGGCACCTGGCGCCAGGGAGGCGACAGCCACGCCGGCGTGGCCGATCTGACAGGCGAACTCGAGCGCGCCCAGGCCAACCGTGTCCCGCGCTACATGCCGCTCACGCTGCCAGCGACCCGTCACTATCTGGCGGGCGCGCTGGTCGGCGGCGAAGCGCACGACGTCAAGTTTCTGGTCAAGGGCGACCTCACCCACTTCCCGTTCCATCCGCCGCTGGCCAAGGCTGGCGACTTCCGCGTGGAAGTGCCGGTGCGCCGCGTGAACTACCAGATCGCACCAGACGAAACCGGCCCCAACGGCGCAAGCGGGCAAAAGGCCGGCACGGCATGGCCCGAATTCACGGACATCGAAGGCATGGTGATGTTCGAACGCGGCAGCATGTCGTTCCTGGCGAAGCGCGCGGGCGTGGCGGGTATCCAGGGCGTAACCCTGCGCGACGTGAGCGGGCGTATCGACGACATGGGTGACCACGGCCATCTGCAGGTCGACGGCAGCGCCAGCGGCCCGGTGCAGAGCTTCCTGCGCTTCGTGGCTACCAGCCCGGTCAAGGAGTGGACGGCCAACGTCACCGAGACGTCGCACGCGCCGGGCAATGGCGAGCTCAAGCTCAAACTGGACCTGCCGCTCAATCACGCGGCGGGTTCTAAGGTCAACGGCGAATTCCGCTTCCCCGGCAACGACGTGACCTTGTTCCCGGAACTGCCAACGCTCTACGGCGCCACCGGCGCGGTGGCCTTCGACGAACACGGCTTCCGACTCGACAACGTGCGTGGCCGATTTGTCGGTGGCGAGACTCGCCTCGGCGGCGGCACGCAGCCAGACGGCACCACACGTGTGACAGTCAGCGGCACGGCCACGGCCCAGGGCCTGCGCGAGGCGCTCGGTACGGAAATGTCAGCCCTCGGCAGCCGCATCGACGGGACCACCGCCTATAGCGCCGTGGTCGGCGTTCACGACAAGCATCTGCAGGTGGAGGTGGCATCCAACCTCAACGGACTCGCTCTGGACCTGCC
This sequence comes from Cupriavidus sp. HMR-1, assembly GCF_000319775.1. NCBI lineage: Bacteria > Pseudomonadati > Pseudomonadota > Betaproteobacteria > Burkholderiales > Burkholderiaceae > Cupriavidus > Cupriavidus sp. HMR-1. Next base: position 13,958 of record NZ_ANKP01000025.1, on the reverse strand, counting down.
AGCGCCGCTGGCCAAGACCGCCGCGCAGGACATGCCACTGCGCTTCGACCTACGACCGTCGACCGCGCCCGGCCGCGCGGGCCTGGACGAAGTCACCGTGCAACTCGGCAATGCGGCCAGCGCGCGCTATGTGCTACGCCGTGGCGGCGATGCGCTGGAAGTCGTGTCCGGCGGCATCGGCCTTGGGCAACCGGCGCCTCAGCCTGCAAGCGGCATCACGGTGGCGATGACCACGGACCGGCTCAATGTCGATGCCTGGCGCGCCTTGCTCAGCGGCCCGGATAACAAAGGCGGCGACAAACCCGCCGGTGACATAGGACGCTCGTCCCCATTCCTGCCCGATCGCATGACGGTGCGCGCCAAGGTGCTCGATGCGTTCGGCCGCAGTCTCGATGACGTTTCGCTCGATGCCGGCCGGGAGCGCGGCGACGGCGGCTGGAACATGCAGATCAATTCGCGCCAGATCGCCGGCACCGGACAGTGGCGCCGCAACGCGAGCAATCCGTCCGGGATGCTCACCGTGCGGCTCGCGCATCTGGACATCCCCGACGCCACCGATGACGGCCACATGACCGAAGCCATCACGCGCAGCGTCGAGGAAATGCCGGCGCTCGACCTGAGCGTCGACAGGTTCGTCCTGCACGGCCGGGAATTCGGCAAGCTCGAGGTCAAGGCCCATACGAGCCATGACGACAACCAGCCGGTCTGGACGCTCGACAGCCTGACCATCGAACAGCCGGGCGCCAAGCTCACCGGCAATGGCTCCTGGCGCCTGCCAAGGCGCTTGCGTGAAGCGGCGGCTCAGGGCGATGCTTCCTCGACGGAAGGCCGCCGCACGCTGCTGAACTTCAAGCTCGACATCCGCAACGGGGGCGACGTGCTCGAACGCATGGGCCTGCCCCACACGCTGCGCGACGGCAAGGGCACGTTCGAGGGCCGCATCGCCTGGCGCGGCTCGCCGATGTCGATCGACTACCCCACGCTTTCGGGCCGCCTGAATCTGAATATCGAGAACGGCCAGATCCTGAGCGTCGACCCGGGCGCCGCGCGACTGCTCGGCGTGCTGAGCCTGCAAAGCCTGTTGCGTTTCGCCACGCTGGACTTCCGCTCGCTCTCGAGCCGGGGGATGGTATTCGACAGCCTCAACGGCACCGGCACGATCGAAAACGGCGTGGGCAAGATCGAAGAGTTCAAGTTCAAGAGTGGCCAGGCCATGGCCTCGATGTCTGGCACGGCGGACCTGTTGCACGAGACGCAGGACCTGGAAGTGGCCGTGACGCCGCGCATCAACGCCACCACCACGTCAGTGGCCGCCGCGTTCATCAATCCGGTGCTGGGCATCGGCACGCTGGCCGCCCAGTTGATGTTCGCCGACGAGATCTCGAAGGTGTTCACGCAGCATTACCGCGTGTCCGGATCGTGGGCCGACCCCAAGGTCACCAAAGTGGAAGACAATAAGACGCAACCGCCGATCCAGGAGCGTTCCGGCGCCTATCCGCGCTGAAACCCCTGCTCCAGAGAAGGAAGCCAAGATGACTGCCACTGCCCCGATGCGCGTTGCCGCCATCCAGACCGTCACCGGCATCACGCTCGACGACAACCTCGCGCGTGCCGATGCGCTGATCGCGGAGGCCGCGCGCGGCGGCGCCGAACTGGTGCTGCTGCCTGAGTACTTCTGCATGATGGGCCGCCACGAGACCGACAAGATCGCCATCCGCGAACAGGATGGCGACGGTCCGGTGCAGAGCTTCCTGGCCGATGCCGCGCGGCGCCATCGCGTCTGGCTCGTGGGCGGCACGCTGCCGATGTGGTGCAACGACGATGCGCGCGTCTACAACACGTCGCTCGCCTTCGATCCGCATGGCCGCCGCGTCGCGCGCTACGACAAGATCCACCTGTTCGGCTTCACCAAGGGCACCGAGAGCTACGACGAATCGCGCACGATCCTGGCCGGCAAGACGCCGGTGGCCTTCGATGCGCCGTGCGGACGGGTGGCGATGTCGGTCTGCTATGACCTGCGCTTTCCGGAGCTCTATCGCGGGCTGGCGGGCAAGAACGACGTCAGCCTGATCCTGATGCCGGCGGCTTTCACCTACACCACGGGCCAGGCTCACTGGGAGATCCTGCTGCGCGCCCGCGCGATCGAAAACCAGTGTTATGTGCTGGCCGCGGCACAAGGCGGCAAGCACGAAAATGGCCGCCGCACCTGGGGTCACTCGATGCTGGTGGACCCGTGGGGCGAGTTGATGGGCGTGTTGCCCGAGGGCGAAGGCGTGGTGTCGGGTACGGTCGACCCGGCCCGTCTTGCCGAAGTGCGTCAGAACCTGCCGGCACTGCGTCACCGCGTGCTGTAGGATTGACGGAAATTCACATTGCAGGCCGCCGTGGCAGACCGCCACGGGGTATCGAAAAGGACAATCATGAACGCCGGCGATCTCGGAATCCGCAACCTGGCCACCGCCCAGCAACTGCTGCTGGCGCCGTACGGGCTCGATGAAGCCAAGCTCCAGCGCGTGCTGGCCGACATCTTCACGCACAAGGTCGACTACGCCGACCTGTATTTCCAGCACACCCGCAACGAGGCCTGGAGCCTCGAGGAAGGCATCGTCAAGTCGGGCAGCTTCAGCATCGACCAGGGCGTTGGCGTGCGCGCCGTCTCGGGCGACAAGACCGCCTTCGCATACTCCGACGACATCAGCCTGCCGGCCCTGAGCCAGGCCGCCGCGGCTACCCGCACGATCGGCAAGAGCGGCGGCGGGCGCGTCAAGGTGGCGGGCTCGCTCGCCTCGCACACGGGCCGCAACCTCTATGCGCCGAACGATCCGCTCGACTCGATGACCGCCACCGAGAAAGTGGCGCTGCTCGAGAAGATCGAAAAGCTGGCACGCGCCAAGGATCCGCGCGTGGTGCAGGTCATGGCCGGCCTTGCCGGAGAGTACGACGTGGTGCTGGTGGCGCGCAGCGACGGCGTGATCGCCGCCGACGTGCGTCCGCTGGTGCGCGTGTCCGTGACCGTCATCGCCGAACAGAACGGTCGGCGCGAGATCGGCTCCTCGGGCGGCGGCGGCCGCTATGCCTACGGCTACTTTACCGACGACCTGCTGCGCAAGTACGTGGACGAAGCGGTGTCGTCGGCACTGGTCAACCTGGAGGCGCGTCCCGCCCCGGCTGGCGCGATGACCGTGGTGCTCGGACCGGGCTGGCCCGGCGTGCTGCTGCACGAGGCCGTGGGCCACGGCCTGGAAGGCGACTTCAACCGCAAGGGTTCCTCGGCGTTTGCCGGCCGCATGGGAGAGCGCGTGGCGGCCAAGGGGGTGACCGTGGTCGACGACGGCACCATCGCCAATCGCCGCGGATCGCTGAACCTCGATGACGAAGGCAACCCCACGCAGTGCACCACGCTGATCGAGGACGGCATCCTGCGCGGCTATATCCAGGACACGCTTAACGCGCGCCTGATGAAGATGCCGGTCACCGGCAACGCACGCCGCGAGAGCTACGCCGCGCTGCCGATGCCGCGCATGACCAACACCTACATGCTTAACGGCGACCGCGATCCGCAGGAAATCCTCGCCAGCGTCAAGCGCGGCCTCTATGCCGTGAACTTCGGCGGCGGTCAGGTCGACATCACCAACGGCAAGTTCGTGTTCTCGGCCAGCGAGGCATACATGATCGAGGACGGCAAGATCACGTATCCGGTCAAGGGCGCGACGCTGGTCGGCAACGGCCCCGAGTCGCTCAAGGACGTCACGATGATCGGCAACGACATGCGCCTGGATTCGGGCGTGGGCGTCTGCGGCAAGGAAGGCCAGAGCGTGCCGGTGGGCGTGGGTCAGCCAACGCTGCGGATCGAGAACATGACGGTGGGTGGCACGGCCTGACAGCCGAAGTTCGCCCCTCTCCCGCCTGCGGGAGAGGGGCGCCTGGTCAAAGCTACGGCCTCACCTCGTACACCAGATTGAACGGTGTCTGTGCCGTGCGGCGGAAGCTGCCAAAGCCGCCCTGCTCCGTCACACCACGCATGCGGGCCTCACCGGCCTGTGCTCCCAGGCACATTGCCCCCTCCTGCGACCGCGATCCCGGCGTGCAAATGAATGTCGACGCCGAATAGAACACGCGCCCGATCGGATTGAGGTTGTCCTGCAGCCGGTCATTGGCAAACGGCTCCACAATCATCCAGCACCCATCGGGCTTGAGCGATTCGCGGATGTGCCGCGCGGCGCCAACCGGGTCGCCCATGTCATGCAGGCAGTCGAAGACCGTCACGAGGTCGTATCCGCTTCCGGGATAATCCTTGGCCGCCGCCACTTCGAACGTCACGCGGTTGCTCACGCCTGCACGTCTGGCAGACTCGATCGCATATCGGATCGACGGCTCGTGGTAGTCGAAGCCGCGAAACGTGGAAGCCGGATAGGCCTGCGCCATGATGATCGTCGAAGCACCGTGCCCGCACCCCACGTCAGCCACCATGGCCCCCGCCTTGAGCCGGGCGTCGGAGCCTTCCAGCGACGGAATCCATTCGCCGACCAGATGTGCCGCGTAGCCGGGGCGGAAGAACCGCTCGGTACCATGGAACAGCGCCGGGTCGTGTTCGTGCCAGCCAAGCCCTCGGCCGTTATGGAAGATGTCGACCATCTTCGGAATCGCGCGGAACTGCGCCACCGCAATCTGGAATGCGCCGGGAATGAACGCGGGACTGCCCTCCTGCGCCAGCGCCAGCGCCTGTTCCTCGTTCAACGAGAAGCTGTCGGTGTCCGCGTCGTATTCGACGTAGCCGCTGGCGGCCTGCGCTGACAGCCACTCGCGCAGGTACCTCGCATCCGTGCGGGTTTTTGCCGCCAGCATATCGGCGGTCATCGGTTTTTCGGCCAGTGCCTTGTACAGCCCAAGCTCGTCGCCCAACACCACCGTCGCCGCGTGCATCACGGCACCGATGTCATGGACGAATTTCTCCATGAAGGCATTCAGCCTTGCCTCATCGACTGGCATGATGGCTACCCTCCCTCCACCTTGTTCTTGTGATTCCACTATAGGAAGCATGGGTACTCTGCAATTGCTTAAATCTATCGATTGGCCGCTTGCCATCTTCCTTGAAAAGCGATATAAAGATGCTTCGTTGTCGCGCGAGCGGCGATTGCACCCCGTGATTTTTCCCACGAGTGCGCAATAAAATGCCTTTTGATCGCGCACCGCAGCATAAATTTCACGCATTGCCGCATAACCGACACAAGCTGACTACAGCCGATCCGATTTCCGCCATGTCCGCCAAGTTTTACTTTTACTTTTTTTGGCATCTCACACCGCTGGCGGATAGAGAGGGATAGCTGCAAGTAGCCCCGAATACTAAAAAAAGCCGCCAGCGACCCTGGCGGCTTTTTTTATCCCCGCCACCGCCGCAACGCAATTCCAGATCAGACTCACGACCTCACAAACCCGGAGCCATCATGCTGAAGAACACCGACGACCTGCGTATTCGAGAACTCAAGGAACTGCTGCCGCCCGCGCACCTGATCCGCGAGTTTGCTTGCTCGGAGGCTGCGTCCGACGTGATCTATGGCGCCCGCCAGGCCATGCATCGCATTCTGCACGGCATGGACGACCGCCTGATCGTCATCATCGGCCCGTGCTCGATCCACGACACGCGCGCGGCCCTGGAATACGCCAAGCTGCTCAAGGTGCAGCGCGACCGCTTCGCGGGTGAGCTCGAGATCGTGATGCGCGTCTACTTCGAAAAGCCGCGCACGACGGTCGGCTGGAAGGGCCTGATCAACGATCCGCACATGGATGGCAGCTTCAAGATCAACGACGGTCTGCGCACCGCCCGCGAACTGCTGCTGAATATCAGCGAAATGGGCGTGCCGACGGGGACGGAATATCTGGACATGATCAGCCCGCAGTACATCGCCGATCTGGTGAGCTGGGGCGCGATCGGCGCGCGCACCACCGAGTCGCAGGTGCACCGCGAACTCGCTTCCGGACTGTCGTGCCCGGTCGGCTTCAAGAACGGCACCGACGGCAACGTGAAGATCGCCGTCGACGCGATCAAGGCCGCCTCGCAGCCCCACCATTTCCTGTCGGTAACCAAGGGCGGCCACTCGGCCATCGTGTCGACCTCGGGTAACGAGGACTGCCACATCATCCTGCGCGGCGGCAAGGCACCGAACTACGACGCGGCCAGCGTGCAGGAAGCCTGCGACGCGATCTCGAAGTCCGGCCTGGCCGCACGTCTGATGATCGACGCCTCGCACGCCAACAGCAGCAAGAAGCACGAGAACCAGATCCCGGTCTGCGAGGACATCGGCAAGCAGATCGCCGGCGGCGAACAGCGCATCGTGGGCGTCATGGTGGAATCGCACCTGGTAGCCGGCCGACAGGACCATGTGCAGGGCACTCCGGTGGAGAACCTGACCTATGGCCAGTCGGTGACCGACGCCTGCATCGCCTGGGATGACTCCGTGGCCGTACTGGAGACGCTGGCCAACGCCGTGAAACAGCGCCGTCTGGTGACCGGCAGCGGCAACTGATCCGCACTGCAGAACGAAAAAGCCGCTCATTCGAGCGGCTTTTTTTTTCTTCGATTCCCTTGCGACGAAATCGAAGCAGCTGACGTCTTTCGACTTACTTCTTCAGCACCAGATCGCCCGGCAGCGATTCGATATACGCGGCAATATCCTTCAACTCCTTGCGCGTAAACTCCCGCGGCTTGCCGTCCTTGCCGGTAACCGCCGGGTTGCTCTTGACCTGACCGGCCATGATCGCATTATTGCGGCCCACCAGCGGGTTGCCGCTGATCTGGTAAGACAACAGGGCGTGATAGATGTAATCCTGGTGCTGGCCGGCCAGCTTCGGATAGTCCGGCGAGATCGGCGCGTTCAGATCCTTGCCGTGGCACGCCACACATCCACCCTTTTCCACCAGTGCCTTGCCAGCGGCGATATCTGCCGCCGAAGCGGACATGGCAGCGGCGCCAAGCGCGACAGCACCCAGCGCGAACGAAACAGCTTTCAGCATCTTCATGGTCAGGGGCCTCTTACTTGAGCGGATTGTTCTGCGTGTCGCGCTTCTGCTGCGAGTAGTACGCAGCCACGGCGGCGATGTCCTTGTCGGACAGGCTGTCGGCAATCCCGCGCATGGTCGGATGCTTGCGATCACCCTTCTGATAGCTCTTGAGCGCGTTCTCGATGTACTTGGCACTCTGGCCGCCAAGCATGGGCACCTGATATACCTCGGGGAACGATGCACGGTAGCCAGGAATACCATGGCAGCCAATGCACATTGCGACCTTGTCCTTGGCGGCGTCCACGTTGCCCTTGTCCTGGGCCTGCGCAGCCGTTGCGGCCGCGCCCAACACCACCATCGTGAGGAGCTTTTTCATTGTCTTAGCTGAGTGGGAAGTGTTTAAACCGCGTGTGACTGCCCTGCAGGGCGAAACGGCTTTGGGAACGGGGATCTGAAATCGCGGTAAGTGCTGATGTGCCGCGGGTGCTTCCACACCATTCTGCAACCATCTCGCGCTGTCACCGCCCCCCGGTGAACTGCCATGTCTCAGTGACAGAACTGCCGGGTATGAGGGGGGAGATATTGACCAGGGGCGCGTCAAACCGGCGCATTGTACCGCAGCGTGCACGCGCCAGTCCACAGAACGGCCTTGGGGTGTCCCCCACTGAACGCGAATCCCGATCTGCTCTTATACTGGCCCATTCCGACCGAAATTCCGATTGTTCATGCCGGTTGTTGCCCGACCGGATCATTGGCCCTGAGTCATTGTTTCCGATTGTCTGCCAACCACGCCCCTTGCAATACGATCAGACCGCCCATGTCCACCACCGCCAACGCCAATCCGTCCCAGCAGGTCAAGTTCGAAGGTAGTGCCCAATACGTTGCCACCGACGATCTGAAGCTGGCCGTCAATGCCGCACGCACGCTGCAGCGCCCCCTGCTGATCAAGGGCGAGCCCGGCACGGGCAAGACCATGCTGGCTGAGGAAGTGGCCGCAGCACTGGGTATGCCACTGTTGCAATGGCACATCAAGTCGACCACCAAGGCCCAGCAGGGCCTGTACGAATACGACGCCGTGTCGCGTCTGCGCGACTCCCAGCTGGGCGACAACCGCGTGCACGACATTGCCAACTACATCGTCAAGGGCGTGCTCTGGCAGGCGTTCGAGGCCGACGAGCCCGTGGTGCTGCTGATCGACGAGATCGACAAGGCCGACATCGAATTCCCGAACGACCTGCTGCGCGAACTCGACCGCATGGAGTTCTACGTCTACGAGACGCGCGAACTGATCCAGGCGAAGCATCGCCCACTGGTGATCATCACCTCGAACAACGAGAAAGAGCTGCCGGACGCCTTCCTGCGCCGCTGCTTCTTCCACTACATCAAGTTCCCGGATGCCGAGACGATGCAGCAGATCGTCGACGTGCACTACCCCGGCATCAAGCGCGAGCTGGTGGCGGCCGCGATGGAATCGTTCTACGAGATGCGCAACCTGCCGGGCCTGAAGAAGAAGCCGAGCACGTCGGAGCTGATCGACTGGCTCAAGCTGCTGATGGCCGAGGACATTCCCGCCGAGGCACTGCGCAGCCCGGACCGCAAGGCCGCGATCCCGCCGCTGCACGGCGCGCTGCTCAAGAACGAACAGGACGTGCACCTGTTCGAGCGTCTCGTGTTCATGAACCGCGCCAACCGCTGAGGACAGCACGATGTCGAGGTTCGTTCAACCCGTGACGCTGTCCGGCAGCCACGCCACGCTTGCGCCGCTGTCGATGGACCATGCCGAAGGCCTGCGCGAAGCCGCGGCCGATGGCGAACTCCATCGGCTCTGGTACACCTCGGTGCCCTCGCCCGAAGGCATGGAAGCCGAGATCAAGCGCCGGCTCGACCTGCAGACGCAGGACTCGATGCAACCGTTCACCGTGCTCGATGCTGACGGCCGCCCGGCCGGCATGACCACGTACATGAACATCGACGGCAAGAACCGGCGGGTTGAAATCGGCTCGACATGGTACGCGCGGCGCGTGCAACGCACCGCGCTCAACACCGAGTGCAAGCTGATGCTGCTGCGCCATGCGTTCGAGACGCTCGACTGCATCGCCGTGGAATTCCGTACGCACTGGATGAACCACCAGAGCCGCACCGCCATCGCACGTCTGGGCGCCAAGCAGGACGGCGTGCTCCGCAACCATCAACGTATGCCGGATGGCTCGTTCCGCGATACGGTCGTGTTCTCGATCATCGCCAGCGAATGGCCCACCGTGCGCGCGCACCTGCAGTTCCAGCTCGACCGCCCGCGCTGACCGGGGAGAGTTTCCCATGCTGATCGATTTCTTTTTCTCACTGCGCCACGCCAAGCTGCCGGTATCAGTCAAGGAGTACCTGACGATGCTGGAAGCCCTGCGCGCGCAGGTTATCGCGCCGTCGATCGACGAGTTCTATTACCTGTCGCGCATGACGCTGGTAAAGGACGAGAAGCACTTCGACAAGTTTGACCAGACCTTCGCCGCTTACTTCAAGGGCGTGGAGAGCCTGATCGACTGGAAGAGCGACATCCCGCTCGACTGGTTGCAGAAGACGCTCGAGCGCGAGCTGTCGGCCGAGGAAAAGGCCAAGATCGAGGCCATGGGCGGCCTCGACAAGCTGATGGAACGCCTGAAGCAACTGCTCGAGGAGCAGAAGGAAAAGCACGAGGGCGGCAACAAGTGGATCGGTACGGGCGGCACCTCGCCGTTCGGTCACGGCGGCTACAACCCCGAGGGCATCCGCATCGGCGGCCCGTCCAAGGGCAACCGCACTGCGATCAAGGTGTGGGAGACGCGCGCGTACAAGGATTACGACGACCAGGTCGAACTTGGCACGCGCAACATCAAGGTGGCACTGCGCCGCCTGCGCCGTTTCGCGCGCGAGGGCGCCGACACCGAACTCGATCTCGACGATACGATCCACTCCACCGCCGCCAACGCGGGGATGCTCGACATCAAGTTGCGGCCCGAGCGCCACAACAAGGTCAAGGTCCTGATGCTGATGGATGTCGGCGGCTCGATGGACGACCACATCAAGCGCGTGGAGGAACTGTTCTCGGCCACCAAGACCGAGTTCAAGCACCTCGAGTACTACTACTTCCACAACTGTCTCTACGACTACGTGTGGAAGAACAACCGCCGCCGCCATGCGGAGAAGATCGCCACGTGGGATCTCATCCACAAGTACACGCCCGACTACAAGGTGATCTTTGTCGGCGATGCGACGATGAGCCCCTATGAGATCCTGCAGCCGGGCGGCTCGGTCGAGTACAACAATGCCGAGGCCGGCGCCGTGTGGCTCAATCGCATGATCGAGCAGTTCCCGCGCTTCGTGTGGCTGAACCCCGAGCCGGAAGGCCTCTGGCAGTACCGCCAGTCGATCACCGTGATCAATCAGATCATGAAGAACCGCATGTATCCGGTCACGATCGCGGGGCTCGAGGCAGCGATGAAAGTGCTGTCGAAGTAAAAATAGCGGATGCCATGCATCGACGTAGCGCCCGGAGTTAGCGCCCGGAGTTAGCGCCTGGAATGAGCGCTTGCCGGGCCGCTACGCCACCACGTCGACACCCTCCATCAGCCAGGCCCGGAACGTCTGCAGCGCCGGCAGGTGAGCCTTCTGTTCCGGATAGCAGAGGTAATACCCCTTCTTGGCCAGCACGCGCGCGGCATGCGCCACCACCAGCGTGCCGGTGGCAATCTCCTCTTCGATCAGGCAGCGCGGAATCAGAGCGATGCCTAGCCCCGACACCGCCGCCTGCGTCAGCAACGAGAACTGATCGAAACGCGCCCCGCTCCACGCCTGGCGCGTGGACACCCCCAGTTCGGACAGCCAGTCTGGCCACGCCTCTGGCACCGTGGTGTGATGCAGCAGTGGGTAACGCAGCAAATCCTCGGGAGATGCAACCGCGCCCCCAGGCTCCTGCGCGAGCAATCCCGGCCGGCACACCGGCAGCACTTCGCGTCCGGTCATGTAGTCGGCGAGACTCCCCGGCCAGACGCCGTCGCCAAAGCGGATCGCCGCATCGAGATCAGGTTGGGAAAAATCGTAGCCCTGCGCATGGGGAACGAACTCCAGCGTGACTTCGGGATGCCGGGCGAAAAACTGCGGCAGCCGCGGAATCAGCCACTTGGCGCCGAGTGTCGGCATGCTGGCGATATGCAGGATGCCGCCCCGCCCCTTGCGCGCGATCAGCTCCACGCTGGCCGCCTCGATCTCGTTCAGGCTCGGCCGGATGCGCTCCAGATAGCGCTCCCCCGCGCCGGTCAGCATCAGGCGCTGGCGCACGCGCTCGAACAGCTCGACACCCAGGAACGCCTCGAGACTGCGTACCTGCTTGCTGACCGCCCCCTGCGTGACGTGAAGCTCCCGGGCGGCCAGCGTGAAGCTGTTGTGCCGCGCAGCGGCTTCAAATGCCTGCAATTCCGTCAGCGACGGACATAAGCGTCGCATAGGTCACCTCTACTTCAATACCATTTGGAATGATCCGGGGATTTTATTTCGTTTGCGCGCATCTTGCATCGGAAAGCAGAATCACGAGAGCTAAAGAATTCAGCTTTTGCTGAGTTCCGCTCCCTGAATCCCCACCGGAATCCCGACGATGCAACGCCGTCCCCTGCTCAAGATCCTCGCCGCCGCCACCGCCTTCGCGGCCGCCGGCCTGACCCTGCCCGCCCTGGCGCAAGGCACGTACCCGACCAAGCCGATCACGCTCGTCGTGCCGTTCCCGGCTGGCGGCACCACCGACATCGTCGCGCGTATCGTCGCTGACAAGCTCGGCCAGCAACTGGGCCAGGCCGTGGTGGTGGACAACCGCGGCGGCGCCGGCGGCAGCATCGGCACCGGCTACCTGGCCAAGGCCACGCCGGACGGCTACACGCTCGGCATCGCCACGGCATCGACGCACGGCATCAACCCGGCCGTGTATCCGCGCCTGCAATACGACGCCACCAAGGACTTCACGCCGATCACGAACCTGGCCTCCGTGCCGAACGTGATGAGCATCAACCCGAACGTGAAGGCCACCGACATGAAGTCGTTCATCGCGCTGGCCAAATCGGAACCGAACAAGATCGCCTACGGCTCGGCCGGCAATGGCAGCGTGTCGCACATGATGGGCGAGCTGTTCAAGATGAGCAGCAAGACCGAACTGCTGCACGTGCCCTACAAGGGCGTGGGCCCCGCGCTGAACGATGCGCTGGCCGGCCAGGTGCAGGTGCTGTTCGACAACCTGCCGTCGTCGCTGCCGTTCATCGAAGGCGGCAAGCTGCGCGCGCTGGCCGTGGCTGCGCCGAAGCGCGTGGCCGCGCTGCCGAACGTGCCGACCTTCGCCGAACTGGGCCTGCCTGAAGTCAATGACGCCGCATGGTTCGGCCTGATCGCCCCGGCCAAGCTGCCCGCCGACATCCAGGCCAAGCTGAACGCCGCCGCCATCAAGGTGCTGGCCATGCCGGAAGTGCGCGCCAAGCTCGAGAAACTCGGCGCCACGCCGGTGGGCGACACGCCGCAGCACTTCGCGCAGCAGATCGCCACCGAAGTGGCCAAGAACAAGCGCGTGGCCGCTGCCGCCAAGATCTCCCTGGACTAATCACGGACCGGTAACCCAGCATGACCGAAGCAGACCGAAAGACCGCGGAAAGCCCGTACTTCCTGCACATGCCGGAAGGCGAGTGCGGCCCGCTCTTTCTTGATTCCCCCCATAGCTGCACCACGTACCCGGCGGACTTCCGCTTCGCCGGCAACCTGCCCCTGCCGCTGCTGCGGCAGGCGGAAGACACGTTCGTGGACGAGCTCTATGCCGACGCGCCCGCGCGCGGCATCCCGCTGCTCTGCGCGGGCTTTCCGCGCAGCTACCTCGACGCCAACCGCAGCCTCGAGGAAATCGACGAAGCCCTGCTCGACACGCCGTGGCCCGGCGCCAAGCAGGAAACGTCGAAGACGCGCCTCGGCAAGGGCCTGGTCTGGCGCGTGCTGGACACCGGCGAGCCGATCTACGATCGCAAGCTCGGCGTGGCCGAACTGCAGGCGCGCATCGACAACTACTACCTGCCCTACTACGCGCAGTTGCAGCGACTGTCCGACCAGGCCGTCGCCCGCCACGGCCGAGTGTGGCACATCAACTGCCACTCGATGCCGAGCGAGGCCGCGCAATACGCAACCGAGCACCCGGGCCTGCAGCATCCGGACTTCGTGGTGGGTGACCGCGACGGCACGACTTGCGATACCCGCTTCACCGATCGCGTGGAGAGCGTACTCAAGGACATGGGCTACGACGTGTGGCGCAACCATCCCTACAAGGGCGTGGAAATCGTGCGCGTGGTAGGTCAGCCCCAGGCCAACCGCCACAGCCTGCAGCTGGAAGTCAACCGGAAGCTGTACATGGATGAAGTCGGCCTGACGCACAGCGCCGGGTTCGACAAGCTCAAGCGCGACCTCAACGCGCTGATGGACGAACTGCTGCGCTTCGCGCGCACGATCTGACCGACGGATCAAAGGGCTGCCGCAATGGCGCCCTGCCCCGAGGCACGCAGCACGCGTGCCTCGGGGTTCGCCAGAGTTGCGTGACTCGGCAATTCTCTGCTATCGCACACACCCAAATCCACGGGGATCGCGACGGTTGCAAGCAATTAGAATGAAGGGTAACAACATTTAGGAACTTTGCCGCGGGGGATTCCTCTATCATGGCAATCCTTCACTAACCCCTCCTTGCTTCACCGAGCAAAGACGACCCCGTGATCCGACGAATTTCCGAACTGTTCGGCAGCCGGCTGCGTATGCTGTCTGCCGCAGTGGCCGGTGCGATCGCACTCGCCGGTTGCGCCACCGCACCGACGGACGAGACCGCAGCCGTGGCTGGCCAGCCCGGCTCGCCCGCTGCCAGCACCGCCACCCCCGAAGGAAGGCCCCTTGTTGCGAGCGTTGCTCGCCAATGCACA
>NZ_ANKP01000024.1:0-105671 GCF_000319775.1 Cupriavidus sp. HMR-1 | reverse complement strand
CTCTCCCAGCTGAGCTATAGCCCCATAGTTACTGCCATTTACTGCAATCTTGCTCACCAGATTTACTGCGTTTCTGGCGAAGCGGCGATTATAAAGCATTCTCACCGTTTTGCAAGCCCCGTTCGATTTTTCAACCGTTCCGCTTGACTCGCGTCGTGCAGCGGGGAGAACGAGATTATGCTGAAGTCTCGACCAGAGCGCAAGCCCCAGCCGAGACTTTTTCAGCAGTTTTTTACGCTGCAGCCAGACGGCGCAGCACCGTGTCGCGACCGAACAGTTCAAGCACCGCGTCGATGCTCGGCGTCTGCAACTGCCCCGCCACCAGCAGGCGCACCGGCATCGCCAGCTTCGGCATCTTCAGGCCGAACTCGGCCAGCACTGCCTTGAACGCGGCACTAATCGCTTCGCGCTTCCACTCCGGCAGCGCCGCGAGTTGCGTGGCCAGTGCCTGCAGCGCGGGGCGAATCTCGTCCGTCAGATGTTCCACCTTCAGCGCCGCATCGGCCTGCGGCTCGCCGCGATAGAACAACATCGCGGTCTGCGCCACTTCCTTCAGCGTGTTCGCGCGATCCTTGACCAGCGCGATCACGTCCACCAGGTTCGCGCCCTCGACCTTGCCGCCGAGCGCCTCGATGAACGGACGCGTCAGATCTGCCAGGCGCGTGTTGTCACCAACCTTGATGTAGTGGTTGTTGAGCCACGCCAGCTTTTCCGGGTTGTATTGCGCCGGGGACTTGCCCAGGTGCTCCAGATCGAACCATTCGACGAACTGTTCGCGCGAGAAGATCTCGGCATCGCCATGCGCCCAGCCCAGTCGCGCCAGATAGTTCAGGACGGCCTCCGGCAGATAGCCCTCATCCCGATATCCCGTGACGGGCAGCGCGCCATGGCGCTTACTCATCTTCTCGCCCTGCTCGTTGAGCACGGTGGGCAGGTGGGCGTAGACCGGCACCTCACCACCCAGGGCGCGGATGATGTTGATCTGTCGCGGCGTGTTGTTGACGTGGTCATCGCCCCGGATCACGTGGGTGATCTTCATGTCGAGGTCGTCCACCACCACGCAGAAGTTGTAGGTCGGCGTGCCATCGGGGCGGGCGATGACGAGATCGTCGAGTTCATCATTCGAGATCTCGATGCGGCCCTTCACAGCGTCGTCCCACACCACGCTGCCGCCGATCGGGTTCTTGAATCGCACCACGGGCTGCACGCCAGCCGGCGGCTCGGGCAGCACCTTGCCCGGCTCCGGACGCCAGAAGCCGTTGTACCGCGGCTTTTCGCCGGCAGCACGCTGCGCTTCGCGCAAGGCGTCGAGCTCCTCGGTACTCATATAGCAGTGGTAAGCCAGCTCGTTGTCGAGCATCTGCTGTACCACCTCGCGGTACCGGTCCATCCGCTGCATCTGATAGAACGGGCCTTCGTCGATGTCCAGATCGAGCCAGGCCATGCTTTCCAGGATGACGTCGACGGCAACATCGGTCGAACGCTCGACGTCGGTATCCTCGATACGCAGGATGAAGTCGCCCTTCATGCGGCGGGCAAACGCCCACGGATAAAACGCGGAGCGAATATTGCCGAGGTGAATGAAGCCGGTCGGACTCGGTGCGAAGCGGGTGCGGACGCGTTGTGTCATGGTTCGGGGAAACAAAAAGGCCCGCGCACGGATGCGCGCAGGCCGGATGTCAGGTAGGGTAGGAGGAAGGTCATTGCTGACCCCCTCCCCCCTAAGAACCGTACGTGCGAGTTTCCACGCATACGGCTCAAGCCTCTACAAAATGAATGAATTAATCAAACACCGGCTTCACAGCAACTTGTCCATAGAAGTGGACTTGGACGTGACAATCGGGGTGCACCAGAACGCGATTTCCTAGAGCGTCCGAACCACCGGAAACCCGTGATTCGATGTGATGGTCATCCCATCCCGTCTCTTTGGTTATCTTACCCTGGCATACCGCACACAAGCCTCGCTGGGACATGAACAACTTTGCCCACTGCTTTCGGTACGACATGCTTTCTGCCATGCGTTCCTGCCGCAGCGTTTCGCCGTACATTTCCTGCGCTGGGTCGAAGGGATTGTAGTCCCCGCGAACCTTCTTGTGCCTTCGGATAGGCGTACCCGATACCGAGTACAGCGACATCCAATGACGTTCGCCCGCCTTGTCTAAAACATTGGTCCCAAACACCCAGTGTCGTGCACCAACTGATGCGAAGTACTTCGCTCGCACCCACTCAGCACTCTTCCCTCGGTGTCGCCGTTTTGCCCACCACCATAGCACCTTGAAAATCAGGTAGTCCATCTTGGTGAACGCCGCTTTCGCAACCACTGGGCTGTGATACTGCGCCCAGCCCCTCAGCATCGGGTTCAGCAGGCCAATAAGATTCTCCTGCTTCGCCATCTTCTTGGCACTGATAGTTTCCTTCACCTTGCGATAGAACGCTTGCGCGTTCTTCTTGCTCGGCTTGATGAGTAGCGTTCCCGAGTACTTCCGGAAATTCCACCCAAGGAAGTCAAAGCCTTCAGCGATGTTGACGATTCGCGTTTTCTCCGTGGAAAGAGTAAGTCCCCGTACTGCTAGGAACTGTTCGACCCACGGCTTCACTTCTTGCTCCAAGACTTCCGGCGTGTTGCCAGTGATCACGAAGTCATCCGCATACCGTACGACATTCACCTTTAGCTTCCGCGTATTGGTAACTCCCAGTTTTGCCCGCAGGGACGCCACCAGTTGTCGTTCCAATCCGTTCAATGCCACGTTTGCCAAGGTCGGGGAAATGATGCCCCCCTGTGGTGTTCCAGCATCGGTCGCCTGAAACTGGCCCTGAAATACCACGCCAGCCCTCAACCACTTCCGAAGGATTGCTTTGTCCATCGGGACATTGCGCTCCAGCCAGTCGTGACTGATATGGTCAAAGCACCCCTTGATATCCGCTTCCAGTACCCATTGAGCTGAGGCTCTCTGGTGTAGGGACGCAAATAGCTGGGACATGGCGTCCGCCGTAGAGCGATTGATCCGAAACCCGTAAGAGTTTGGATCGCTCGTCCCTTCGGACACCGGTTCCAGCGCCAGCAGATACAGCGCCTGCATGGCTCGATCGTGCAGAGTCGGAATACCCAAAGGGCGTTCCTTCCCATTTGCCTTAGGGATGTACACCCGCCTTAACGGCAGCGGACGATACCCCCGGCGCTTCAACCTCCCAATGGCTTCCCACTGGGCTTCAGGCGAGTCCCACTTTACGCGGTCGACGCCTGCCGTCCGCGCTCCTCGGTTCATCGCCACTCGTCTCACCGCCGATGCTTTGGCAGAAAACGAGCGGGTCAGGGACCGCTGCAAGGCTTTCACCCTGCGCCAATCCCCTTCCTGTGTCGCCTTCGCAATTCGAATCTGCATTGCCCGAACGTTCCGTTCGACGCGGCGCCAATTGATGTCGCCCCATCGCTGCGGAATGCCGGAGGGCGCAGATTCATCCTCACGGATCAATGCTTCCATGCTGCTCTCCTATCTTGAGGACTTCCCCAAACAGCAGAGACAACATGCCCCTTGAGGGACAGGTTGCCCCTCAAGGGAAGAAAATTAAACAAGCGAGTTCAGTCAGTCGTCTTGCGACGAGTAGACCAGTTGGAAGTCTGCCCGCTTTCGCGTGGGATGATGTTTCAACCCCTATCCGAGCCATTACAGCCCGGCATTCGCTTTTTCCAACCTCCCATACCCGCACAGCCAACAGCGTTCCTTGCGGTTCGCCTGCCTGGGCCAAACTGCGCCCCGGCAGCCATACGGGCTTACCACGTTCCCTGCGCATTACACGACTGGGTTAGGGCCTGCCTCTTCACCGGTGGTCTAAAGGCGACGTACTCCGACATTCCAACGGAGTACCCGACCACACACCTTTTTGGTTAGTGCCTGTCAGCAGCTTTGGCACTGCAATGCTTACGGTGTTTATCAGCAGTTCACATATGTTGCCCATACCAGCCAGCCTAGCTCCTTGACCCCATTGCTGCTCGGAGTCTCTACGCCCCTACCTCACGATAGAGACGCACCCTTGCGGGGGCTACATTGTCAGGAGAGCTTCACACCCCACCGTTACCAGTGACGCATGTCTCCCTAGGCTACTGCTAGTCGCATAGCAGGTTCTCTATCGAGGCATCCTCACGGATGTACTCGGCTGAACCATAACGCGCAGAGCTATACGCTCCGGGAACCTCACTTCCTTACTTCAGTGCCTCCGTACTAGCAGGCGCTTGACGAGGATGATCTCTTGCGAGCACTGATCCTCGCCCCAAAGAACGTAGCTCCAGCCCTATTGGGCCGGTTTGAATGCTATGTAGCGAAGACGCAGCAAACTACCGCCGCATATTCGCCCACACCTCCGTAGAGAGTGCGTACTGCAAAGACACCTGCCCAAAGGCAAGCGTCCCCGCCTTTGGGCAATGGCTGGAGATCCATCCAGCAGAAAGCAAGCTACGGATCGACCGATACTCCGGCTTCTCCGCAACACATGGACTCGCACCGGCCTTGCGGCTGGGCTTGTCAAAGCAAGTAATGGTTGAGATTGGACGGTTCAGGCCGAAACCTTCCCCTTGTCTCAACAAAGGTCGATGCTCCTTACGTTGGAGCTACCCGGACACGAGAGTGCGTGTCGCACGGAATGCTGCATTATACGCGCTGCCCGATACGATCTCCGCCGTGGAATCATTTATGCTGCCGCCAGTCTGACACTCGGCCATGCGCGATGCGGGGCCCCACAGTGCCCCCGGCATCACATCCAGCAAGATCTCCTTTCCTCGATGCAACGACGAAACTTCCTGGGCGCCTCGGCAGCGATGCTGCTGGCAGCCTGCTCCTTCGGCCCCAAGCCGGACGCGACGAACCCTGGCACCACCGCCACCGTGCCACCCGTGGCGACCACCCCGCCCCGGCCCATCCGCATCGGCCTGGCGCTCGGCGGCGGAGCGGCGCGTGGCTTCGCGCACATTGGCGTGATCAAGGCGCTCGAAGCCCAGGGAATTCGCCCGGATATCGTCACGGGCACCAGCGCGGGCTCAGTGGTAGCGGCACTCTACGCGTCGGGCATGGATGGCTTTACGTTGAACAAGCTCGCGCTGACGATGGACGAAGCGACCATCGCCGACTGGGCCCTGCCCTTCGGCACACGCTTCGGCGGCTGGCTCAAGGGCGAGGCGCTGCAGAACTACGTCAACCGCCTGGTCAAGAATCGTCCGATCGAGTCGATGAAGCTGCCGCTCGGCATCGTTGCCA
Organism: Cupriavidus sp. HMR-1; assembly: GCF_000319775.1. Taxonomy (NCBI): domain Bacteria; kingdom Pseudomonadati; phylum Pseudomonadota; class Betaproteobacteria; order Burkholderiales; family Burkholderiaceae; genus Cupriavidus; species Cupriavidus sp. HMR-1. Next base: position 100,422 of record NZ_ANKP01000024.1, on the reverse strand, counting down.
CGGATCTCAAGACCGGCGAGCGGATTTTGTTCCGGCGTGGCAATACCGGTCAGGCGGTACGTGCATCGAGCAGTGTCCCGGGCGTATTCCAGCCGGTGGCGATCGGCGGCCACGACTACGTCGATGGTGGCCTGGTGGAGCCGGTACCGGTGGATGCCGCCCGCGAGATGGGCGCCGATTTCGTGATCGCGGTGAATATCTCCGCCGATCCGGCAAGCCAGAAAAATGGCGGGCAGAGTGGCGTCCTGCTGCAGACAACGGCCATCATGGGGCAGTCGATCAACAAGATGGCGCTGGCGCGCGCCGACGTTGTGATCCGGCCCGACCTGCCGGATATGGGCGGCAGCGATTTCACGTCGCGCAATCGGGCGATCCTGGCTGGCGAGCAGGCCACGTCTGCGGTACTAGCGGCGTTGCGTGAAAAGCTGGCCGCCGCGCGCAATCGTCCGACGACGGGCGGAACCATCGCGACGCAATAAGCGGCGACCCGCCGCGCCCGAACATCACCCTCCCCCAAACAGCACGCAACAAAAAAGGACTGCCTGAGCAGTCCTTTTTTGTTTTGCCTTCGGGATTTGCCGCTTCAACAGCCGCAAACCTTAGGCGCCGTACTTAGCCACCGTAAAGCGAGCGGCCCTGGGCATTCGGATCGTAACGCTTGAGCGTCTCGATCATGTTGCTGGTGTTCTCGACCGAGCCACGCGCCGAATCGTCGATGCGGCGGGCGCCGTTGTAGCGTGTCACCCAGTAGGCGGCACGCATGTCGTCGACACGGATCTTGCTGCCGGTGGAAGGCGCATGCACGAACTTGTTGTCGCCAATATAGATGCCGACGTGCGAGAACGTGTGGCGCATGGTGTTGAAGAACACCAGATCGCCGGGCCGCAGATCGTTCGCCGCAACCGTGGCGCCAACCTGGCTCATTTCGACGGAGCGACGGGGCAACATGAAGCCGAAGGTGTCGTTGAACACGTAGCGGACGAAGCCGCTGCAGTCCAGACCCGACTCGGGGCTGTTACCGCCGAAGCGATAACGAACACCGATCAGACCCAGCGCGTTCATGACCAGGTCGCCAGCTTTCGTGGCGACATTGCTGGTGGAGTTCATCATCGACGACAGCAAGCCACGCTTGCCTTCCGGATGCGCGTCCGTGACATCTGCACGGGCGTCGATCCGGGCGTCGGTATCCTTGAACACCGTATCCGCCAGCACTCCATTCGACACAGTCGCACCGCAGACAATGGCAATTCCAACGGCGGCGCGCGCCAGGGAATGAAGTACCGTTCGCTGCATTGGTTCTCCTGATGATCGGACAAATCTGACCGGCGAGTAAGACATCACCGGACAGCGTGAAAACATCAGGGCGGATCGGACGCAAGAAGTACGCCAGTAGAAAAGCTCCCGTCTCGCACCAGCCGCGTGCACTGCCGGTCTTCCCCAAGACCTCACGCGGCGGACGAACCACCCCCAAAAAACTTATCGGGCGATCTTAAAGTAGCCGCCCTTGACATGTCAAAGATGGTTACAAATTTCCCGCAAATCGCCTGCAAATCAACGAACTAGCGCAAAAAACGCATCCAGTTTCTTGGTTTTCGCATAAACAGCGCATGTTACGTCGGCGTGTCAATGCATGATGCGACGCACATCAAATCAAGCCACACCTAGCTGGGCCGCCGCCATCAGCTTGCGTGTATACGAATGCTGCGGTGCGCCGAGTACCGTTTCGGTCTCGCCCGATTCCACGACCTCGCCGTTCTTCATCACCACGACCCGGTGCGCCATGGCGCGAATCACGGCCAAGTCGTGACTGATAAAGAGATAGCTGAGGTTGTACTTGTGCTGGAGCTGTGACAGCAGAGCCAGCACTTGCTGCTGAATCGATACATCAAGTGCAGAAGTCGGCTCATCCAGCACCAGCACCTGAGGTTTCAGGATCAGGACCCGGGCAATGGCGATACGTTGCCGCTGGCCGCCCGAGAACTCGTGCGGGTAGCGCCCCAGCGCGGTGCGGTCAAGCCCCACTTCGCGCAGTGCCTCGATCACGCGCTCGCGCGTTGCCTCGCGCGACAGGCCCGGCTGGTGCAGCGCGAGCCCCTCCTCCACGATCTGCTCGATCGTCATCCGGGGGGACAGCGACCCGAACGGATCCTGGAATACCACCTGCATCCGCGAGCGCAACGCGCTGCGCTCCTTGCCCGTGCAGGTATCGAAGCTGCGGCCCAGGAACTGGATCGTGCCGCTACTCTTGCGCTGAAGCGCGAGCACGGCGTGCGCCAGCGTCGTCTTGCCCGAGCCCGACTCCCCCACGATTCCGACCGTTTCCCCTTCGCGCAACTGCAGGTTCACCTCCTTCACAGCCGGGAATGCTTCCTTGAGGAACCAGCCCGCCATGCCAGGACGCTTCTTCATGTAGTTGACGCACAGCGCATCGGTCTCCAGCAACACCGGGGCCAGCGGCACCAGCGGCAACACCTCGCGCCGGGGCCGACTGTCGATCAGCTTACGTGTGTAGGGATGGTGCGGATTGGAAAAGACCTCGGTGGTCTCGCCCGTCTCGACCAGGACGCCCTTTTCCATCACGCCCACGCGCTGGGCGAACGCCCTGACCATGTTCAGATCGTGCGTGATCAGCATCACCGCCATGCCGAACTCGGCCTGCAGGTCCCGCAACAGGTCCAGGATCTGGGCCCGGATGGTCACGTCCAGCGCGGTGGTCGGCTCGTCGGCCAGCAACAGCTTGGGGCGGCACGCGAGCGCCATGGCGATCATCGCGCGCTGACGCTGACCACCCGACAACTGGTGCGGGAAGCTATTGAAACGGTTGGGCGCGTCGGTGATGCCGGTGCGCTCGAGCAGCGCAATCGCGCGATCACGGGCGGCCCGGCGGTCCAGTCCTTCGTGCAGCGCCAGCGTCTCCACGATCTGGTTACCGATCGTGTAGAGCGGGTTAAGCGCCGTCATGGGCTCCTGGAAGATCATGGCGATCTCCGACCCACGAATGCGGCGCATCTCGCGATCGGACACCTGCAGCAGATCCTCGCCCTCGAAACGGATCGAGCCCTGATAGTGCGCATCCTCGACCAGTCGAAGCATCGCCAGCGCGGTCACGGTCTTGCCCGAGCCCGATTCGCCGACCAGCGCGTAGCGCTCGCCGGCCCGAAGGTCGAAACTCACTTCGCGCACCGCGCGCGTGGCGTGCTCGCCCTCTCCGAAGGTGACCGACAGGCGGTCCACGCACATTAGCTTGGTACCCGGTGCTGGCACTGCCGCCGGTTCGGTAAAGGTCATGGCCGTGCTCATCGGACGGCCTCCGCTGCCCCGCCACGTGCCGGCACCTTCGGCGCCACGCGGCCGCGCATCTGGGCCAGGCCCATGCGCGTGTCGAACGCATCGCGCAGCGCGTCTCCCATGAACGTCAGCAGCAGCAGTGTCAGCACCAGCACCGCGAAGGTCGACAAGGAAATCCACCACGCATCGAGATTTGCCTTGCCCTGCGCCAGCAGCTCGCCCAGGCTAGGTGTGGTCGGCGGCACGCCGAGACCCAGGAAATCCAGGCTCGTGAGCGCCAGAATCGCTGCGCTCATCCGGAACGGCAGGAAGGTGATCACCGGTGTCAGGCTGTTCGGCAGGATATGCCGCCACATGATCTGCACGTTGGACAAACCCAGCGCGCGGGCCGACTTGACGTAGTCGAGCGAGCGATTGCGGTAGAACTCGGCGCGCACGTAGTCGGACAGCCCCATCCAGCCAAACAGCGACAGCAGGATGATCAGCAGCGCCAGACTCGGCTCGAAGATCGAGGCAAAGATGATCAGCAGGTACAACTCGGGCATCGAGCCCCATATCTCGATCGCGCGTTGCGACATGAGGTCGAACCGGCCGCCGAAGAACCCCATCAGCGCGCCCGTCAGCGTGCCGACCAGCACGCCGATGATGGTCAGCGCCAGCCCGAACAGCACGGATACGCGGAATCCATATAGCAACCGCGCCAGCACATCGCGGCCACGGTCATCGGTGCCAAGCCAGTTTTCCGCCGAGGGCGGCGCCGGATTCGGCTCCTTGGCGAAGTAGTTGATCGAATCGTACGAATAGCGGTTCAGCGGAAAAATCGCGAAATTGCCATGCGTCGTGATTCGATCGAGGATGAACGGATCGAGATAGTCGGTGCGCGTCGGGAAATCGCCGTCGAACGTGGTTTCCGGATAGACCTTGGCGATCGGCAGGTAGTACTCGCCCTTGTAGCGGACCACCAGCGGCCGGTCGCTCGACAGCACCTCGGCGCACAGGCTCAGCACGAACAGCGCCACGAACAGGATCAGGCTCCAGTAGCCAAGCCGGTTGCGACGGAATCGTTGCCAGGCGCGCTGGCGCGGAGACAGCGAGTGCGGCAGCCCGTTCTGGATTGGGGCGCGTTTGAAGGGATTCATCGATGCATCCCCTCGAAGTGAATACGGGGATCGACCATCACGTAGCAAATGTCCGAAATCAGGCGCGTCACCAGACCAATCAGCGTGAACAGGTATAGCGTGCCAAGCACCACGGGGTAATCACGACGCAGCACCGCCTCATAGGACAGCAGACCCAGCCCATCGAGCGAAAACAGTGTCTCGATCAGCAGCGAGCCGGTAAAGAACGCGCCGATAAACGCCGCCGGGAACCCCGTCACGAGCGGAATCAGCGCGTTACGGAACACATGCTTCCAGAGCACGCGGCGCTCGGACAGGCCCTTGGCCCGCGCGGTCAGCACGTACTGCTTGCGGATTTCCTCCAGGAACGCATTCTTGGTCAGCATGGTGACCACGGCGAAGCTGCCCACGACCGATGCGGTGATCGGCAGCACCAGGTGCCAGAGGTAATCCATCACCTTGCCCATGAGCGACAACTGGTCCCAGTCATCGGAGGTCAGGCCGCGCAGCGGGAACCACTGCACGAACGTGCCGCCGCCAAACAGCACCAGCAGCAACACGCCAAGCACGAAGCCCGGGATCGCATACCCCACCAGCACGATCATGCTGCTGATCACATCGAAGCGGCTACCTGCCCGGATTGCCTTGGAGATGCCCAGCGGCACCGATATCAGATAGGTCAGGAAGAATGTCCAGAGCCCCAGGCTGATCGACACCGGCATCTTCGACTTCACCAGTTCCCAGACGCTGCGGTGCTGGAAGTAGCTCTGGCCGAGGTCAAACTTTGCAAAGCGCTTGAGCATCAGGAAATAGCGCTCGATCGGCGGCTTGTCGAAGCCGTACAGCGCCTGGATCTCCTTGATCTTGTCCGGGTCCACGCCGCGACGGCCGCGATACTCGGCACCGCCGCCGCTGGCCTCGGCGGCACCGCCCCGCCCTTTCATCTCGAGCATCATCTGCTCGACCGGGCCCCCGGGCACGAACTGGATCACGACGAACGTAAGCGTAATGACACCGATCAACGTCGGAATCATCAGCAGAATGCGCTTCAACAGATAGGCAAGCATGGCCGTCCGGGTTCGGGATTACTGGGTCTTTGGCACCAGGTCATTGCGCCACCAGTTGGAGAGGATCCAGCCTTCCGCCGTGTAGAAGTACGGCAGACGCGTCGGGTACGCCATCTCTTTGCGATATGCCACACGATGGAACGCACTGTACCAGTTTGGCACGATGTAGTAGCCATGCATCAGCACGCGGTCGAGTGCGCGGCCGGCGGTGACCAGTTCATCGCGCGACCGGGCGTGCAGCAGCGTGTCGACAAGCTTGTCGACCGCCGGCGACTTCAGGCCGAACAGGTTGTCGGAACCAGGCGTGCCCGCCGCTTCGGCCGTGAAGCGGTCGCGCAGTTCGTTGCCAGGGCTCTGGGAATCCGGGAAACGGATCGACACCATGTCGAAATCGAAATCCTCGAGTCGCTTCTGGTAGAGCGCGAAGTCCGTGGTGCGCTGGTTCACCTCGATGCCGAGCTTCTCCAGGTTGCGGATGTAGGCCGTGATAACCCGACTCATAGCGCCGCCGTCATCCAGGAATTCGAACACCATCGCCTCGCCCTTGGCATTGCGCAGCGCACCATCCGAATAGGTCCACCCCGCCTGCGCCAGCAATCGGCGCGCATCGCGCAGGTTGTCGCGCAGGGAGCGCGGCGGGTTCGTCGTGGGCTGCACAACATCAGCGCCGAACACTTCGGCCGGCAACTCGGCGCGTAGCGGCTCCAGCAACGCCAGTTCGCCCGGCCCCGGCTTGCCATCGAAGGTGGTGCTGGCAGCCAGTTCGCTGTTGGAGAACCAGCTGTCGAGCCGCTTGTAAGCCCCATAGAACAGTTGGCGGTTCAGCCACTCGAAATCCAGCGCGAGGATCAGCGCCTGGCGCACCCGCACATCCTGGAACATCGGCTTGCGCATGTTCATCACGAAGCCCTGCATCCCGGCGCCGTTGCGGTGCGGGAACTCGGTCTTGATCAGTTCCCCTTCCTCGAAGCGCTTCCCGACGTAACTCTTGGCCCAGTTTTTCGACCGATATTCGACGATTGCGTCGAACTCACCGGCCTTGAATGCCTCGAGCTTGGCCGTCTCGTCCTTGTAGAGACGGTAGACCACCCGGCCGAAATTGAACGTGCCGCGGCGTACCGCCAGATCCTTGCCCCAGTATTTCGGGTCGCGCGCGAAGACGATGCCGCGCCCGGCGTCGTAGCGTTCGATCTTGTACGGTCCGCTGGTGATTGGCTCCTCGAAGGTCAGCTTGTCGAACGACACCTTCTCCGTCCACTTCTTCGAGAACACCGGGAGCGAGCCGACGATCAGCGGCAGCTCGGGATTGCGTTGCTTGAAGTCAAATCGCACCGTGCGTTCGCCGGTCACCACCACGGCTTTCACATCGGTGCACATGCTGCGATAGCCCGGGCTCGCGAACTTGCTCATCAGCATGTCGTACGAATACTTGACGTCCGACGCCAGCACGGGGTCACCGTTGACGAAGCGTGCCTCGCGGCGAATATGGAACGTCACCGACAACTCGTCCGGCGCCACCGTGACATCGTCGGCCAGCAGGCCATAGGAGCTGGCGGTCTCGTCTGCGCTACTGATCAGCAGCGATTCGAACATCAGGGCGTTGAGCCCCGGCGCGGACGTACCCTTCAGGGTGAACGGGTTGAACTTGTCGAAACTGGTGCGTCGGTCCGGGTTGGCCAGCGTCAGCGTGCCCCCCTGCGGGGCATCGGCATTGGCGTAGTCGAAATGCTTGAAGTCCGGCGGATACTTGAGGTCGCCGTGGAGCGCAAAGCCGTGGGCAGCGAAAGCAGATAAGGGAAAACCCGAAGCCAGCACGATCGACAGCGCCGCCCACCCTTGCACTACCGCGCGTCGACAGAAGCACTGCCCTGCCGCCCGAAGCGGCCAACGTGCACGAATCAGCATCCGGTTGCAGACCTCCACAATGCTCAGGACAGCCCGGCGGCTTGTGGCCGGGCGAAGTTGTGCGACAATTTTACATGCGTTCGGGTGGCCAACAGCCATCCGGACATTCCCTCTACGCGGTGCAACAAAAGCGGGAAAGTTTGCTTATTGTGCATCGGCCATGGGCCATCGCATAAAATACGCCCGCCCCACACATATTTGGAGAATCTATGGGATTTCTGGCAGGTAAGCGGATCCTGATTACCGGTTTGCTTTCGAACCGCTCGATCGCCTACGGCATTGCAGCAGCGTGCAAGCGTGAAGGCGCGGAACTGGCGTTCACTTATGTCGGCGAACGATTCAAGGACCGCATCACGGACTTCGCCAAGGAATTCGGCTCCGACATGATCTATGAGTGCGACGTTGGCAGCGACGAACAGATCGACGCCACGTTTGCCGCACTGGGGCAGCGCTGGGAAAAGTTCGACGGTCTGGTGCACTCGATCGGCTTCGCGCCGCGCGAAGCCATCGCCGGCAACTTCCTGGACGGGCTGTCGCGTGAAGGCTTCCGAATCGCGCACGATATCTCGGCCTACAGCTTCCCGGCACTGGCCAAGGCCGCGATGCCGCTGCTCAACGACAAGGCATCGCTGCTGACGCTGACCTACCTGGGCGCCGAGCGTGTGGTACCGAACTACAACACGATGGGCCTGGCCAAGGCTTCGCTCGAAGCCAGCGTGCGCTACCTGGCGTCGGCGGTCGGCCCGCGCGGGATGCGTGCCAACGGCATTTCGGCCGGTCCGATCAAGACCCTGGCCGCCTCGGGCATCAAGGACTTCAGCCGCCTGCTCAAGCATTTCGAAGACGTGGCACCGATCCGTCGCAACGTGACGATCGAGGAAGTCGGCAACGTCGCGGCCTTCCTGCTGTCGGATCTGGCCAGCGGCGTGACTGGCGAGATCACGTATGTCGACGGCGGCTACAACATCGTGGGCACGGCCGTCGAGGACTGATCCGGGCTTCGCACCGCCCCTGCGATCCAGGCGCCCCAACACGGGGCGCCTTTTTCTTTCTTCAGGCCACGGCCTCGATCGCCGCCACGGCCCGCCCGGCGGCCGGCGAGAGCGTCCGCTGCGCAAGCCGCACGACCGCGAACTGCATTGTCATGGCGGGCAGACCCGGAACGTCGAGCGGCACCAGACCCCCCGCCGCCGTCTCATCGCGGACGGCACGCGCTGGCGCCAGCAACACCGCATCGGTGTGTTTGGCGAGATAGGTCAGGGCCCGGAAATCGTTGCTTTCGACCTGGAACGGCAGCGCCTCCCCCGGCTTGCAGCGCAACACCTTGCGCAGCCGCTCGTGCGTTTCGGGCGGGAACACCACCGATACCAGCGCTGCCTCCCTTAGCGCCGGCAGCAACACGGGCCGCCCCGCCAGCGGATGCCCCTGCCGCACGAACAGGCCAGCCGACTCCTCCGGCAGCCGCTGCACCTCCAGCTCGGCCAGGGTCGGCACTGTGCTCTGCTCGATCACGACGAAATCCAACCGCTCGGCGCGCAACGCGTCAAGCAGCGCGCGAGGATCGCTGACCTCGGTCGCAATCTGCAGCCCGGGCCACTCCCGGTGCAGCAGGCAGAGCACCTCCGGCAGCAGCATCGCTGCCGGAAAGGCGCCGAGTCCGATCTGGACGCTGCCGATCTCGTGCTGCCGCACCAGCGTCAGGTCGCGGGTCAGGCAGTGCGTCTCGAACAGGATGCGCCGGGCGCGCTCGGTGACCATGCGCCCCACAGCGGTCAGCGTCACCCCGCGTGTGCCGCGATCGAACAACACCGCGCCCGCTTCCTCTTCCAGTGTCTGGATGCTTCGCGTCAGCGCCGGCTGACTTAGATGAACCCGCCGCGCTGCTGCTGCCAGTGAGCCTTCTTCCGCCACCGCGACCAGATGTTCGAGCCGTTTGAGATTCATATATGCGTAAATTGCATTGCTGCGATACTAAATTTGCACTTGAATTATAGGTCCGCACCGCATCCAATGACTCTTTTACCGACTCAGTCCTGTAGAGCCCACCCATGCGCATTGCCCGCTTGACCGTCCTTGCTTCCGCCGCGCTGACGATGTCCGTCGCGCTCGCCGGCCCGAATCCCGCCACTCCGCTGACCGAGCAATCAAACGCCGCATGGCTGCGCAAGCTGCCGTTCGCCGACCGTGCCGATTTCGAAGACGCGAAGCGCGGACTCGTGGCGCGCTTCCCCGAGGCGACGATCAAGAGCGCCGACGGCAAGACGGCGTGGGACTTCGGCGCCTACGCCTTCGAATCGGCGGCGGACGCCCCGCCCACGGTCAACCCGAGCCTCTGGCGACTGGCACAACTGAACAACGAAGCTGGCCTGTTCAAGGTGGCCGACCGCGTCTATCAGGTACGCGGCGCCGACCTGGCAAACATGAACATCGTCGAAGGCGACACCGGCCTGATCATCATCGACACCCTGCTCACGGCCGAAACCGCCCGGGCCGCGCTCGACCTTTACTACGCGCACCGTCCACGCAAACCCGTGCTGGCCGTGATCTACACGCACAGCCACGTCGATCATTTCGGCGGGGTACGTGGCATCGTCAGCGAGGACGATGTGAAGTCCGGCAAGGTCGAGATCCTGGCGCCGAATGGCTTCATGGACGAAGCCGTCAGCGAAAATGTGCTGGCGGGCGGCGCGATGGGCCGACGGGCGCAGTACATGTACGGCACCAACCTGCCGAAGAACGCCACGGGCCAGGTCGATACCGGCCTGGGCAAAGCCACCGCGCGCGGCACCATCACGCTGCTGGCGCCCACCTCGTCGATCACCAAGCCGATCGAGACGCGCCGGATCGACGGCATCGACTTCGAATTCCAGCTCACCCCGGGCACCGAGGCGCCCGCGGAGATGAACATCTATCTGCCGCAGTTCCGCACGCTTTGCATCGCCGAAAACGCGGTGCGCACCCAGCACAATCTGCTGACGCTGCGCGGCGCGCAGGTGCGCGACGCCAAGGCATGGTCTTATTTCCTGAGCCAGTCGCTATTGCGCTACGGCGATCGGACCGATGTGCTGATCGGCCAGCATCACTGGCCCACCTGGGGCCACGCACGCATCGTCGAGATGCTGTCCGACCAGCGCGACATGTACGCCTACCTGAACGACCAGACCCTGCGGCTGCTGAACCAGGGCCTGACCCCGCTCGAGATCGCAGACACGCTCAAGACGCTGCCCGAGCCGCTGGCCAGCAAGTGGTATGCACGGGACTACTACGGATCGGTCAGCCATAACGTACGCGCGGTCTACCAGCGCTACCTGGGCTTCTACGATGGCAACCCGGCCCACCTGAACCCGCTGCCGCCCGAGCAAACGGCCAGGAAGACCATCGAATGGATGGGTGGCGCCGATGCCGTGCTGGCCAAGGCGCGCGAGGCTTATGCGCGGGGCGACTACCGCTGGGTGGCGCAGATCGGCAATGACCTGGTTTTCGCCGATCCATCGAACGCCGCGGCGCGCGCACTGCAGGCCGATGCACTGGAACAGCTTGGCTACCAGAGCGAGAACGCCACGTGGCGCAACATCTATCTGACCGGCGCCCAGGAGCTTCGCGATGGCGTGCCCAAGCTGCAGGGCAGCTCGCTCGGCTCGGCCGATCTCGTGCGCGCGCTGACGGTGCCGAACTTCTTCGACTACCTGGCCGTGCGCCTGAACGCGGACAAGGCCGCCGGCAAGGCCATGACGCTGAACTGGCAGTTCACCGACCTGAACCAACGCTACGCGATGACACTGCGCAACAGCGCGCTGACTTACGTGGCCGATGCCCAGCACGCGCAGCCGACCGCCACGGTCACGCTGACCAAGGCCACGCTCGACAAGATCAGCCTGAAGCAGCTCACCCTGCCGCAGGCCATGCAGTCGGGCGCGATCCGCATCGATGGCAACCCGCAGGCCGTGGCGGGCCTGTTCGCCATGCTCGACACGTTCGACCCGGCCTTCAATATCGTCACGCCGCACGGATACCAGAAGTAATCACGCGGTTCGCCACGCCGGCTCCAGCTCGAGCCGGCGGCTCGCATCCCCTGCTTTGGTGTGGGAACGCTACATTCAAGCCAAACGTCAAATGTGTCGATAACCGTGCTAAATGTCATAACAATAACCAGCACGAGTCATGGCCCTTACCATCGCCAGCAATGTCCTGGCGCTCAGCGCATCCCTGCAGGCGGGGAAAGCGAGCAACGCAGTGGGCGACACCATTCGACGCCTGTCTTCCGGGCTGCGAATCAACTCCGCGCGGGACGACGCAGCCGGCCTCGCCATTGCCAGCCGGATGCGGGTGCAAGTCAGTGGGCTGAACCAGGCACGACGTAACGCGGGCGACGGGCAATCCATGCTGGAGACTGCCAGCGGCGCCCTCGACTCCCTGAACGCACGCCTGCAGCGCATTCGGGACCTGAGCGTTCAGGGCCTCAACGGCACACTTTCGCTCACGGATACCGATGCGGTCCAGGCCGAAATCAATGCGAACCTGAAGGAAATCGACCGACTCACGCAGCAGTCCACGTTCAACGGCTTGCGGCTGCTGGACGGCAGCGCTGGCATGGTCAACCTGCAGGTCGGCGCGAACGATTCGGACAAGTTGTCCGTGAACCTCGGTGGTTCCGGCTTTGGCGTCAACGCCCTGGGCCTGAAGGACTTCACGATCGCCGGGCTGCCCGGCACCGTCAGCGGCCTTGGCGTGCTCCAGGGCCGCAGTACCAATGTCATGATCGACAGCCCGACCACCACCGTCCACTGGCCAGCGGGCAGCACGAGCCCCAACCTCGTGCGGGACGCCAACGGCACCTTCTACGTGCAGGACGTGGACGGCGCCGGCAAGCCAACCTATCAGCAAGTGGGGTACCGGCCGACGACCGATACGGTAACGGGACTCAGCGACGTCGCGCTCTCTCCGTCAGGCCCGCCAGTGTTCCAAAGCCCGGCGGCGGTGGCATCGCGCGCCATCGGCGTGCCGAGCCTGCTTGACGATACGAATGCACCGATCGCCGGTGCTTCGCTGGTCCAGGCCGACGATGGCCGCTATTTCATCCGGAAGGCCGGCAACTACTATCAGGCCAGCCTCGGTTTCGGCACCTCGGGAACGGTCACTGCAAAGGCCGCCGACATGACGTCGCCGCTGACCGCGGCGGATTTCTCCACATTGCCGGCAACGGTCACGCAATCGCCGCCCGTGGACCCCGCCACCGACACCGTCGCGTTCCAGGACGCCAGCGGCGTCAGCCTCAGCGCATCCGCCTCGCGCCTGCTTCAACGCAACAATGGTACCTATGTGATCGAGGTGGATGCGGGCGGCGGCAATTTCCGCTATTACGATGCAGCGCTCACCATGAGCGACGACGGCACCACTCGGACCATGACAGCCAGGGCGGTGAGCACCACCTACCAGTCGTTCACGGACTTGCCGTCGGTCAGCGGTGATTCGACGGTGACCATCGACCCGGCAAGGGTCTCGGTCAACTACACCGATCGAAACGGGGTGACCTATGGCAACGTGCTCGGGCTCGACGCCAGCGGCAACTACGTGTTCAACCTCCCGCAGTCGGCCAAGACCGGCACGCTGGTGACCGCGCAGGACGGTTCGCAGTACATCCGCACCGTCAACGGCAGCGAAGACGTACTGATCTTCTACCCATTGACGTTCACTGCGTTGACCGACGCCTCCACCAACAAGACGGTGCTCAATGTGGTGGAAGCCGGCGAAGGCATCCGTCTCAAGCAGCCGCTCGATCCGCTGGCAACGCTTGATCGCGCGCTCGCGGCCGTCGACGCCCAGCGCAGCCTGCTGGGCGCGGCGCAGAATCGACTCGATTCGATCACCAATGCCCAACAGACGACCGCCACCAATCTGGATACGGCGCGTTCACGGATCGAGGACGCCGACTATGCGGTCGAGGTCTCGAAGATGACTGCCTCCCAGATCGTCAGCCAGGCAGCCACGGCCATGCTGGCACAGGCCAACCAGCAGTCCCAGGCGGTGCTTTCGCTGCTGGGTCGGAACTAATTGCGGCCGACGCCAGCGGCTTAGGACAGGCCCCGCCGCTGGCTGACGTCGCGGAATCGATCGTGGGCCAGGCCAATGGCAACAAGGAGAGCCCACCGGCGCTAGCGCCCCCGCCGTTCACCCGGCCGATCACAATCCCCATGCATCGCGCAGTACCGTTCCAGCAGCACTGATTCCCGATCGCTCAGTACGATTCTGCCGGGCTTGTCCGGCGACTGCTCGCCAGGCGCCCAATAGTGTCGATGAGACGCTAAGTCGCGCCATACGGCCCAGACTGACAGCCCCACCATCGCTACGACGTAGATGGCGACATAGACGTTGTTTCTACTCACAGCTCCCTTCCGCATACAGCTCGACGTTTGCCTGAAGCAGCAACGCTAAGCCGCCCACGCCACCGCTTCGCCCGGACTGGTCTCGTTTCTGACCACGTTTCTGACCACGTGTGGTCGCGCGACCAGCGCATGCCGGAAAAGCGATCAATACCAGACTAGTCCGGCCCGCCGGCCGGCCGCGCGTCGGTACCCTGTTCGATCCTGATTTGCGGGCGAGAGCCGCACATATGTGTCCGGCGTACATTGCGCCCGATTGCTTGCGACCGCCGCAACTTTGCCAACAGGCTGACGATGCCCAGCAAGCGCTACATTGCCCATTCCCAGAGCTTCGCGAACACCATCGGGAGTTTTCACCCCGGTCGCTCCCGGTTTCTTGTGTTCCTGATCACGCTCTGCTTCCTCGGGCTCGCTATCCGCGCCATCTGGATCGCCGGACCTGGCAACGCGTTCTACCAGCAGCAAGGCGATTTACGTGTCAGGCGGCAGCTCGATGTTCCGCCGACGCGCGGGCGAATTCTTGATCGCAACGGCCATACGCTCGCACAGAGCCTCCCGGCCGGCGCCATCTACTTGAGCCCCCGTCAGATGGCCTCCAGTGACAAATACACGGGGCTTGCGGAGGCACTCGGTATGCCCCTGACAGAGATCGAGGCGGCATCGGCATCGGACCGGGGCTTTGTGTACCTCAGGCGCCAGACCGACGCGGCAACGCTGGAGCAGGTCAAGACGCTTGCTCTGCCGGGCGTGGGAACGGTACGCGAGTTCAAGCGTGTCTATCCATCTGGCCCGCCCTTCGACGCCCTTCTCGGGCTGGTCAATCTTGACGGCATCGGCATCGAGGGACTGGAACTCGCGCTCAATGACCGGCTGAAAGGCGTGCGCGGACGGAGCGTCGTCGAGAGGGACCGCCTTGGCAATACGCTCTCCCAGTTGGTGATTGCCGAGGCCGAGGACGGCGGCGATATCCATCTGTCGATCGATGAGCGGCTGCAAACCGCCACATACCAGGCACTGCAGCAGGCATCGGAAACGGTCAAGGCTCGATCCAGCCTTGCCGTGGTCACTGACGTCAAGACCGGCGAGATCCTCGCCGCTGCAAGCTGGCACGCCGATAGCAGCAAACGTCGCGCTGCGGCGCTGATCGACGCCTTCGAGCCAGGCAGCATCATCAAGCCGCTGATCGTCGCGGGTGCGCTGGAACTGAAGCGCGTTGCACCAGACACGTTGATCGAGACGAACGGCAGATTCGATTTTGCCGGCGCGAAGATCACAGACGTCCGGAACTTCGGCCAGCTATCGGTCGCGGGCGTTATCGAGAAATCGAGCAACATTGGCATGGTGAAGATCGTCTCGCGCCTCTCGCCGGACGAACTGTGGACGCACATGCACGCGCTCGGCTTCGGACGAAAAGCTGACTCGTTCCTGTTTCCCGGCCTGGGTAGTGGTCGCATGCATAGCGCGCGAGGGATGACGCCGATTACCCAGGCGACCATGGCCTATGGATACGGGCTGACCGCCTCCGCGCTGCAGATTGCGCAGGCATATGCGGCGATCGGCAATCGCGGCCAGCTTGTCCCCCTTACGCTCGAACGGCGGCCAGCAGGAAGCGAGACGCGCGGCACGCAGGTGCTGACGCCAGCAACCGCGGAGGCCGTGCTGGCCATGCTCGAACGCGTGACCGGCGCCGGAGGGTCAGGCCGACAAGCCCGCGTGAACGAGTACCGCGTCGGCGGCAAAACGGGCACCGCCTATCTGCACGTCCCGGGGCGTGGATACGACAAGAAGCGCTACCGTGCGTCGTTTGCCGGTGTGGCCCCCCTGTCCGCGCCCGAGATCGTTGTCGTGGTCAGCGTCGAGGATCCCAGCGAAGGCAGTCACTTCGGCGGCAAAGTCGCGGCGCCAATCTTCGCGCAGATCGTCTCGCGTGCCATGCAGTTGCGGCATGTGGTTCCAGATGCCCCACCGGCAGAGGCCAATATCGCACATTGAGTTCCGGTTCGGGCCAATTCCAGACCAGTCCTGTATGCAGCCCGGAAGCCGTCCGACAGACTGGTGGACATTGCCACCCTCAGGACATACCGGCGCGCGGCGATCCACGCGTGCCCAACCTTCAGCGATGCCAACAGAGTCAAAGCCGGAAACCACCAGCACTCCCGGACGGGCCCGGATTGCAACCTGCCTGGGCGCGCTTGCCGGTCTCCTTATCGCGCTGGGAATGGCCTTCGGCGCCTGGCACGTCCATCAGACATGGCTGTCGCTCCCGGACGTCACGAGCCTGGCCGCGTTCAAACCTGACAGGCCGCTGCGTATCTATTCTCAGGATGGCATCCTCCTGGCCGAATATGGCGACGAGCGCCGCGAGATCGTCCCGCTTTCCAGAATTCCGGTCGTCGTGCAGCAGAGCCTGCTGGCGATCGAAGATGCCCGGTTCTACGAACACGGTGGCGTGGACTTCTCGGGGTTGTTCCGCGCTGCATGGGCCAATTTCGCATCGGGCCGGCACGCGCAGGGGGCTAGCACCGTCACCATGCAGGTGGCACGCCGTCTGTACCTTTCCAGCGAGAAGACCTACGACCGGAAGCTCCGTGAAGTTCTTCTGGCCTTCAAGCTGGAGCAGCAATTCAGCAAGCAACGGCTGCTCGAGGTCTATATGAACCAGATCTACCTGGGCGAGCGCGCATACGGCTTTGCTGCCGCAGCGAGCATCTATTTCGACAAGTCACTCGACCAGTTGACCCCAGCGGAAGCGGCCCTGCTCGCGGGCCTCCCCAAAGCACCATCCGCATTCAACCCCACGGTCAATCCGGAGCGGGCCCGCGTACGCCAGCGGTACATCCTCGCGCGCATGCACGAGCTTGGGTATCTGGGCGACGAACAATATGCTTCCGCATTGGATGAACCGCTTCGGCTGAAGCCGCGTAGTTATGCCATCGATCCGGCATTTGCCTTTCCGGTGGAGCGCGCACGCCAACTGGTCGTGGACCAATACGGTGAACGCGCCTATCGGGATGGCCTGGACGTGACGCTAACCATTCAAACCGCCACGCAGGCAGCCGCATACGATGCCCTGCATGACGGCCTGCTTCGCGCCCAGCAAAGACGACGCTATATCCCGCTGGGGCGGGTGGCCATCGACGCCAATGGGCCAACGTCGGGGCTTGACGACTATCCGGATCGGGACGGCCTCACCACGGCCGTCGTCACCGCCACGGCCGATCGCGGCGGCCGCCTGACGGTCAAGACACGCGATGGCACGACCCTTCGCGCGCATGCACCCGCGTATGCCGCGACGCCGCTGACGCGCGGCACGGTCGTCACCATGGCAAGCCTGGATGGCAAATGGGAGATCGCGCAAGCGCCCGACATGGAGGGCGCATTGGTTTCCATCGATTCTGTCAGCGGCGATGTCGTGGCGTGGGTGGGTGGCTATGACTTCCATCGCGGCAAGTTTGATCACGCCGTGCAGGCATTGCGCCAGCCGGGCTCCTGCTTCAAACCCTTCGTCTACTCCGCCTCTCTCGAAAAAGGCTACTTTCCGGGAACCATGGTGGACGACAGTCAGCGGGTACTGGACTCGACCGTCACCGGTGCCCGGCCCTGGCGGCCCAAGAACTACGGCGGCCGCTACGACGGCTTCATCACGGCGCGCGAGGGACTTGTCCGCTCAAAGAACCTGGTGACGGTAGGGCTGACGCAGGCTTCCGGCATCGGTTACGTGCGGGATTTCGCGCTGCGATTCGGCTTCGCGCCAGACCTGAATCCCGGCAGTTTCCCCCTGGCGCTGGGCGCCGGCAGCGTGACGCCGATGCAATTGACGCAGGCGTACGCCGTCTTCTCCAACGGCGGCTATCTCGTTCAGCCGCGCCTGATCGCCCGGATCGTGCAGCGCGGCGACCAAGAACTCTACACATCGGCCGGAGACATCGAGCGCAAACAGATCATCTCCCCTCGCAACGCGTTCATCATGGACTCGCTGCTTCGCGATGTGGTTCGGAAAGGCACCGGTCGCGCGGCGGCCCGTATCGACAAGGCCGACGCTGCCGGCAAGACGGGGACCTCGAACGATGCCAGGGACGCATGGTTCGCCGGATACGCGACGGGGCTGGCGACCACCGTATGGGTTGGCCATGACCAGTTCCGCAGCCTCGGGGCGGTCACGGGCGGGACGCTTGCGCTGCCGATCTGGACGGACTTCATGCGTCACGCCACGGCTGACCGTGCCCCGATCAGCAGAGCGTTGCCGGACGATGTTGTCGAGGAAAACGGCGACTACATCTACCGCGAGTATCGTTCGTCCGCCTGCGTGAGCGATTCCCACGCATTCATCCGGACGGGATACCGCTGCGCATCCGAGCCCGCGCCCATCCCGACACGCGAGCAGCAACGCGAGCACGAGCAGGTCCTGGAGTGGTTCCGGCAAGACGCCGATAACGTGTGACGCCTCGGGCGCGATTGCTGCAAGGCTTATAATTCAGCGCCTGCGATACGTCTTGGAAGCCGCAAAATGCCCATTTCGATCATGGTCCTGGATGACCACGAAATTGTTCATCAGGGAATCGTCCGGGTACTGCAGCAGAACTCTGCATTCGCAATCCTCGGGACATTCACCCGCAGCAGGGATTTCGTGCAGGCGCTCAGGAACAAGGCCCCGGATCTTGTGATCATCGACTATGCGCTGGAGCCTTCGGATGCGGACGGCATCGGCGTTATCCGAATGATCCGGCGACAGTATCCGGGCATCAAGATCCTCGTTCTATCCGCCCATGACAGCCCCGTCACCATCGCCCTGGCAATGAAGGCGGGGGCCGATGGGTACTGCATCAAGAACGGCTCGATTGCCGAAATCACGGCGGCTATCGCCAAGATACTCCGGGGGGCAAGCCATATCCCAGCCCAGGTTGCTTCGCTTTCCGTGTTCGGCAAGGAGCAGGGTGAAGGCGCAACGGGATCGGGGGACCTCACCGCCGCGCTGACCGAGAAGGAACGCGAGGTGCTCAGGTGCTTTCTGGACGGGATGACGGTCAACGAGATCGCCGCGAAATTCTCGCGCAGCAAGAAGACGGTGAGCGGCCACAAGCAGTCGGCGCTCCGCAAGCTGGGTATCCGCTCCGACAACGATCTGTTCAAGGTGCGCCATCTTATCTGACCCACGCCCAGCGACTTGCCCGCAACCCAAGACGAAGATATCGATGTCGGCACCGAATCCCCACGCATCATGAAACGGGCACTGCTCCTGATCCTGGCTGTCCTGGCCGGCTTCGTTCCGTATGCCCGCGCCATGGCGCAAAGCCCCTGGGGAGCTGCGGAGGAAGCATGGCTGAAGGAGCACCATGTCCTGCGTATCGCGGTGGACCCCTACTGGCAACCGCTCGAATATGTCGAGAAAGGAACCGCTCACGGGCTCAGCATCGCCTATATCCATGCCATTGCCGATCGGCTTGGCATGACGGTGCAATTGGTGCCCACGAAGTCATGGTCGGAATCCGTGCGCAAGCTTCTGGATGGCGAGGTGGACGTGCTACCTGCCGTGCCTGACTTCCAGTTGCCCAAGTCCGCTGGAACACGGATTGCGCTGACACGTCCCTACTACGTCGGCACGACACTGGTCGTTGCAAATGCGCGGGACAAGAACTACTTCGATTTGTCGAGCCTGGGCTGCATTACCGTAGCGGTCAAGGAAGGCGGCGCCTATCACCAATGGTTCGAAGGGCACCCGTTGTCTTGCACGCGGATACTCCCGGAGCCGAGCGACAGCATGGCATTGGCGGCGGTTCGCGACGGCAAGGCTGCCGCCGCCGTCGGGCCGAGCGCGGTACTGCATCCGCTCATCCGGCTGCAGTACGACAAAACGCTTCATATCGCGGGGACCATCGCCGAGCTGCCTCTGGTGCTGCGCATGGCCGTCCGCCAGGATTCCGCGCCGCTGCTCTCCCTGATGAATCAGGCGCTGGCTTCGCTCAGCGCCGGGGAAACCGACCAGCTCTATCAGAACTGGCTGGAGGGCGCGGATTATCTTCAGCCATCGCTCAAGGCACTCTGGCACTACTACGGCACCACGATTGTGCTTTTCTTGATCGTCCTGATATCACTGGGCGTTTCCGTCTACCAGGCGATGCGTGCCCGCGCAAATGCCTTGAAGAGCGAGAAGGTGAAATCCGAGTTCATGGCCATCATGAGCCATGAGATACGGACGCCCATTAGTGCGGTCGTGGGCGCGCTGGAGTTACTCGATCGGGAAGACAACAGCACGCCAAGACGAGAGCTTCTTCATCGGGCTCGGGAAAGCGCCGACTCGTTGCTCGCGGTACTCAATAACGTCCTGGACTATTCGAGCATCAGCACCGGGAAGATCCTCGTGAAGCCCTCGGCGCTGCGTGTAAACGATCTCGTCCGCTCGGTGCTCAATGGCTTCGAGGCCATCGCCGATCGCAAGGGCATTGCGCTCCAGCTGAACGACCAGTCTGGCGGTCACACCATCGACCTGGACGGTAATCGCATACGCCAGGTGCTGGGCAATCTCGTGGCAAATGCGATCAAGTTCACCGAGCAGGGTGCCGTCACGGTCGACGTCCGGCTGTCCCGGTCAGAGCGGTCGTCGGAACGCGTCACGCTGGCGATCCGCGTGAGCGACACGGGCATCGGTATCGCGCCAGAGGATCAACCTCGGCTGTTTCTGCCCTTCAGCCAGGTGGGGAACGCCCGTCAACGCCAAACGGGTAGCAGTGGCCTTGGCCTCTCCATCTGCAAGAAGCTCGTGGAAGCCATGGGGGGAAGCATCTCGATCTGGAGCACCCTCGGGCAGGGTACGACGGTCGAATTCTCCCTGGAAACGACGATTGCCGACACACAGGACGAAGCCGCCTTGCCCCCCTCGCCACAGGTGGCAGCAAGCGTCTCCGGGGCGATTCTGGTCGTCGAAGACACGCCGGCCAACCAGTTGGTGCTCATGGAGCAGTTGCGCGCGCTTGGGTATGACCCGGTGCTTGCGGAATCCGGCGCCCAGGCCATCGACCTGTTCTCGACTCGATCGTTTGCCGCCATTCTGCTGGACCTTCACTTGCCGGACGTCGACGGCGTCACAGTCGCAAAGCAAATGCGCGCGCGGGAGGACTCGACGCATTCGCAACCCACACCAATCATCGCCGTGACGGCCGAAGCCGGGCCGGAACAGGCATTGCGTTCGCTGGATGCGGGCATCGATTGCGTTCTAGCCAAACCGATCAATCTGCAGGGATTGCAGGAAACATTGCACCTGTGGATTCCGGATTGCCACGCGACTGGCGCCATCGGGGCGCCTGCTCCCGACGCACTCAACGCACTCGACGCACGCGACGCCAGCCATTCCAGCCTTTTGGAACGTACCAAGACCATGGCGGAATACGCGCTGCTCGAACTTGCGGCCCTCGATGCCGCCGCGCGGGCGCGAGACCCTGTCATGGCCAGACATCATCTCCATCGCCTAAAGGGGACACTGCTCCAGTCCTCGCAGCTCACAAACCTGGCTGAGAGCATCCCGTCCATCGAGGCCAGCCTCGACAAGGACGTCGACTGGGATGGCGTCGTCCTGAGCCTTCAACACCTTCGATCCGAGATTCTCAGGCAGTCGGCAGATGACGCTTGATGCTGGCGAGCGCTGCTGATCGCCCTCTTCCGGCCTCCACCTCGACATCCGGCTAGCGCGGCGCGCTTGCGCACACCGAACGATTCAGATCGCGCAGACAACGACTGCGCGAGATTGCCCGCCGACGGTATCGGTAAGCGCTACCGAGAGTTACTTCCACATCACTAAATGATTGATCTACGTCAACTCCATGTGCGGGGTGTTGGCGCGACCATGCACTGACAAAACCCTTTGGACATCAAGGGCATAAAACACGCGGAACCTCATGGGGTTCCGTTCCTACCGCACACAATAATGAGAATTCCCGCGATCACCATTCGAAAGGCCCTGCAAGGCGGATTGGCCTTGCTGACGGCCATCGGGGCGACATATGCCCTGGCACAAACCGAGCCCGCACCCTCGCCAAATGCGTCCCATCCCCAGGTCATCGACGACTTGCCAGCGAACTACGCTGCCAGCCTGGATGCCGCGACTCGGAAGCAAGTCGAACGGGGCCGATACGTAGCGCGGCTGGGCGATTGTGTCGCCTGTCACACCGGCACCGACAAGTCCAGACCGATGGCAGGCGGGCTTGCGCTGGAGACGCCATTCGGCACGCTGCATTCGACCAACATCACACCTGACCCCGAAACCGGCATCGGCAGATACAGCTTCGCGCAGTTCGACCGTGCGATGCGCAAGGGCGTGGCCGCCGACGGCCACAACCTGTATCCGGCCATGCCGTATCCCTCCTATGCCAAGCTCACGCAGGAGGACATGCAGGCGCTGTACGCATACCTGATGCACGGCGTGAAGCCAGTCCGCCAAGCCAATCAGCCGTTGGGGATGTCATTCCCCTTCAACCAGCGCTGGGGATTGGCAGTCTGGAATTGGCTGTTCCTGGACGCAAAGCCCTTCCAGACCAATGCAAAGCAGGACGCGGAATGGAACCGCGGCGCCTATATCGTGCAAGGGCTCGGACACTGCGGCGCGTGCCATACGCCTCGCGGCATTGGCTTCCAGGAGAAGACCATGTCCGATGCTGGCAGCACGGGCAAATTTTTCCTCGCGGGAGAGACCGTGGAGGGATGGCGCGCACTGAGCCTGCGCAGCCTGTGGACGCCTGAGGACACCGCCGAGATTCTGAAGACCGGGCGCAACCGGCATGGCACGGTGTCCGGAAACATGGTCGACGTGGTGCAGCACAGTACCCAATACATGACGGATGGCGATCTGACTGCCATCGGCGTCTATCTCAAGTCGCTACCGGCTGCGGGGCATGACAAGCCGATGCAGGTCGCACAGGGGCCCGCGCCCGCCATCGCGCCGCGCGCGTCAAAGGCCGCATCGGACGTTGTACCGGCCACCGCATCTGGAGCGCCCGCCGACCTCTATACCTCGCGCGGTGGATTGGGATACCTGCAGTTCTGCACCGACTGCCATCGCTCGGATGGTGCCGGGGTGTCAGGCGTGTTCCCGGCGCTTGCGGGCAACCCGGTACTGATGTCCGACGACCCCTCGACGCTCGTTCATATCACGCTGACGGGCTGGCGTTCCGCCCAGACTGCCGACAATGCCCGCGTCCTGAGCATGCCGGCATTCGCCCGCCTGAGCGACCAGGAAATTGCCGAGATCCTGAACTTCACCCGCAGAAACTGGGGCAACGCCACCGCCAAGCCGATCGCGGCAGCCACGGTGCGGAGTATGCGCAAGCAACTCGACGTCCGTAAGCTTGACGACAGCAAGTTCGAGACCCCGCGCATCGCCAACATCCTGAAGGAGTCCAACGCCACGCAGCTGGTTCTTGGTGCCCGGCTGAACATCAACACGCACGAGATGCTGCCCAGGAATGTGGGCAATGCGCTGAACTGCGCGAGTTGCCACCTGAATGCCGGGACCGTCGCAGATGGCTCGCCGTATGTTGGTGTGTCCGCGTTCTTCCCGAGCTACGCGCCGCGCGCTGGCCGGGTCATCACGCTGGCAGACCGTATCAACGGTTGCTTCCTGCGATCGATGAACGGCAAGCCGCTGCCGCTCGACTCCGAGGAACTCAAGGCGATGGTCGCTTACTTCGACTGGATGAAACGCGAGACCAAGCCAGAGGACAAGGTCGAAGGCCGCGGTGTCGGCAAGATTGACCGCCGCCTGGTACCGAACGTGGAAAACGGCAAGAAGATCTACGCAGTCCAGTGCGCGCTATGCCACGGTGACGGCGGCGAAGGCATCAAGAATGCCAACGGCAAGTGGGTCTATCCGCCGCTGTGGGGCGACGAGTCCTTCAACATCGGTGCGGGTATGGCGCGAACCTATACGGCAGCGGCCTTCGTCAAGCGCAACATGCCCATCGCTTTCCATAATGGCTTCCCCTTGGGCCAGGGCGGGTTGACCGATCAGGAAGCCGTGGATGTCGCCGAGTACTTCACCCACATGCCCCGGCCAGACTTCGCGGCCAAGGTCAAGGATTGGCCCAACGACAAGAAGCCGGCCGACGCGCGTTACTAACGTCTCTCGGCTGGCGCGGCCCCGACGTAAAAACGTTGGGGCCGCCGACGCCAGATGCCGGAAACACACGCGGTCAGGAGGGATAGGATTTCGGCACAGTGTGAGCATCGCGTGCCCAGCGTGTCATCAGGTGCATGGAAGCTCTCGGGATGCCAGAAAGCCTGCAGAACTGCGTGCCTTGGTGGGCGATCCTCTCTCCACCGAACGGCCTCCAAACCTGGGATTCTTGGCCCGCCCTAGAGGATTCGAACCTCTGACCGCTCGCTTAGAAGGCGAGTGCTCTATCCAACTGAGCTAAGGGCGGCGCGGCCTTGCCATTGCGGCAAGGCGTGCATTCTACCGCAGCACGAATGCCGCGCACAGGACACTTCGTCTGCTTTACGAAGGCTCGCGTTCGCGTTCGCGCACGCGCGGGCGACGCGGCATTCCCGTGAACTCCTCCGCATCGTGCGAGGAAACGCAGTTCCGCCCCATCTGCTTGGCGTCATAGAGCGCGCGATCCGAACGACGCATGACCGCGTCGGCGTTTTCGCCCAACTGCCATTCCGCCATCCCGATGCTGACCGTGTAGGCGATCGGGTCTGGCTCGGATGGACATGGTGTCGCCCGCACCAGCGCGCTGAGCCGGACGCTGATGGCGCGGCCCGTCTCCAGTCCGGTGGCAGGCATCACGATCGCGAACTCCTCGCCGCCGAGACGGCCAATCACTGAGCCGGGCGCCGCCACCTTGCGCAGCAGTCCCGCGAAATGGCGCAGCACGCTGTCTCCAGCCAGGTGTCCATAGAGATCGTTGATGGCCTTGAAGTGGTCCAGGTCCATGAACGCCACGGTAAGTGGCTTGCGCGAGCGCTCCGCCTGTTTGCAGGCAAGTTCGAGTTCTTCCCAGAATGCGCCACGAGATAGCACATCGGTTAGATCGTCGTGCCGCGCACGACGTTCGATGATCTGGCGCAAGCGGTCATGGGCCATCAGCGCGAAGCTGACGGCCAGCCCCATCACGCCGAACACGAACCAGACGGTCATGCTTTCGTGACGATCAACCATCGGCTGCGTATGGCCGTCCATGAGCGCGACGAACATCGGCCATGCCTCCGCACCAGCCAGTACCGCGCAACCAAGGGACAGGACGGATAACGAGAGTGCTGCCAGCCGACCCGTGCCGCGCTTGTGCGGCACCAGGGCAACCGTGATCCGGGCAATTTCCAGTAGCAGCAGGGTCTGGATCGACGTCGTGGCAAGCTCGAGCCAGGCGAGTGTGCCGGCCGGCACATGCCCCAGGCCCATTTCGACAAGCCCACCGGCCGCATAAACCGTCAGCGCAGCCAGCCCGGGGAGGTTCAGCACACCAAGCACCACGCCACGACCACGCTTGCCCGCGAAATGCCGCGTGCCGTAGACCATCATCGACAGACCCGCGGTAAGGGCGAACTCGGGGAGCGCCACCAGCGGCCAGTCTGGCCGGTATGCGTGCGCGGCCTGAAGGACCACGGCCAGGGTCACCAACAGATCGCCGAGCGCCCACGATGTGAGCCCGCTACGCTCCATACCCGCAGAGCGCCGCAGCACGGCACAGACGATCGCCATCTGCAGCGCTATCAAGCCTGCGATCAGCACTACCACCTGCGACTGAAACATCTCAATTCCCGTTCCAAAGGTGTCGCCATGCTCCGCACGGCAATGGCGCACCTTCTGATTCCGGCCCGCGACAAGCCGTCATATTTTGTTTTCCGCAGGTCCGGCTGCCCGGGCGCCGTGGCACAGCGTGCCGGGCCGGGCATGGCTCAGGCGTGCCCCAGCCCAATCGCATCGCTCGCGGGGCTGTCTCGCCATAGTTGTGATAGTCGGGACCAGGTCCGTGTGAATACTGCAATGCCAGGCGCGAAGCGCCAGGTCGGACCGTTACGGTGTGCGGATTATGTCAGCGCGCCGCACCAAGTCAAGCCAAAACCGAACCCGCCTGAAGCAGGGTGCGTGGCCAGAGAATCAACCGGCACATCGGGCAACCGACGACATGCCGAATAGAATATCTTTCACGGCACAATTGACCTCGCTGGCAACACCGCGATAGAATCGCCGGCTTCGGAGCGTAGCGCAGCCTGGTAGCGCATCTGATTTGGGATCAGAGGGTCGTAGGTTCGAATCCTATCGCTCCGACCATATTTGCAGGCAGTTTTAGGTAGAAGATTGAACGGCTTACGCCTCACGGCGTAGGCCGTTTTTTCTTGCCTGTCGTACGCCTCCCCATATCGTTGATGTCGTGCCGGAGCACGCGCAACACCGTACGGAGGCCGCTGCACCGGTCCTGCCCGCGCAGTACCATACGCAGAAACCAACCCTATAAAGTGCATCATGCGTTACGTAAAGGCCATCGTCTCCGTACTGATCTGCGTTACTCTCGTCGGCCTGCTGGCCCGGCAATTGCCGCAATACGAGGAGGCCATCATCATGGTCGGCTTCGCTGCCGCAGTCGTGCTGGCGCGCTGGCTGGTCCGGAAACCGTAGCACGTTACGCGTCAGAAGGCGCAATGACAGCGACTCAAAATGAAACTTGCACTGCACAATCAGCTGCTTGTCGCGCCTCGGCCATTTGATGCGCCGATGTCGCGCCGCAACACGGTCCCAGGTAGCTGACGACGTACGATCCTCCGCGTCCGATGCTGCGCCTGCGATCGTGCTATAATCCCGCGTCAGTTTGGGGTATCTGAGCATGCCCTGTAACCGGGTCGGCGCCGCCAGGCGCACTGGAACATTTGGCCCCCACACCCCATATCGGGGGAGTTGGGACCGGTCAGACCCGGAAACACATTGCCCGCCTTTCCCCGTGACGCACACGGTCGCGCCGTTGTGGCACGCCCGCGGGTGAACGTCCTCAGGGTCCCCTCGATCCCTTTAACTCATGCAGCCTAGGGTGCTGCCGCAAAGGAAAACAGATTGGCTAAGGAAGAACTCATTGAATTTGGCGGCGTGGTGTCGGAAGCCCTGCCCGATAACCGTTATCGCGTCACGCTGGAAAACGGCGTGGAAATCTGGGCATACGCCTCCGGCAAGATGCAGAAGCACCGCATTCGTATCCTGGCAGGCGACCGCGTGACCCTGGAAATGTCGCCCTACGACCTGACCAAGGGCCGTATCAATTTCCGCCACAAATCCTGAGTTCGATCCTGTCACGCGGCTGACACAGCCGCTACGGACACTGACGGGCTATCCGGGGGCAATCCCGCCGGATAGCCCGTTTTTGTTTGCGGCGACCGCCGCCTTGATGGCGGCAGCCCGTTTCACCATACTCAAGGCTCGTACGAAGCCCCTGCCCCGAACATGAACCTGATTCTGTGGCGCCACGCCGAGGCGGAAGACCTGCCCGACGTTCTGAGCATCTCGCGCTCGGCCGACCTTCAGCGACCACTGACCCGCCGCGGACGCAAGCAGGCCGAATCATCGGCCGCGTGGCTGCGCGCCCGTCTGCCGGCCGACTATCGGGTTGTCTGCAGTCCCGCGCTGCGTACCCGGGAAACGGCGGCCGCACTGACGGGCAAGGCCGAGATCCTCGATGAACTCGCCCCAGGAGCAGATGTCGGCGCCGTGCTTGCGGCGATCGATTGGCCGCAAGGGCACGAATACACCGTCGTCGTGGGACACCAGCCCTGGATCGGCCAACTCGCCAGCTTGCTGCTGGCCGGGCAGGAGATCAACTGGAGCGTCAAGAAGAGCGGCATCTGGTGGCTGACTGCCCGCACCCGCGAAAGCGAAGCGCAGGTCGTGTTGCGCGCGGTGATCCCGCCCGAACTTCTCTAGCACCACCTCCAATTCCGACACCCGCAACTGAACAGTTGCCTGGCACGTCTTCCATCTGGACGTTCACATTTCGGATATCGGCGATAGCCGCGAAACGGCTCCCTATCTAAGGTTGCAGCCTTAGCAATCAATGTACCGCGCACGCAGGCGCGTGGCCGTCACTGAAGCGTCACCATCAATTCACGGCGCTGTCACCCGGCATCTCTACATTGTTTCAAAGCCGTTTCGTCACCGAAAGGACACACCTGATGCGAGACCTTCCGACGCCTACCCAGCCGCTCTTCGACTCCTTGCCCACTGGCCTGACCGGCCAGTCGGCGCGGAGGCGTCTTCCTCGTCAGCCAACACAACGCCAAGCCGAAACACAAGTTGCAACGCCTGCTTTCAGCGTGGCGTGGGCGCGTCACCAGGACGAAGTAGCCGAGGCCCAGCGCCTGCGCTACAAGGTCTTTGCCGAGGAAATGGGCGCGCGACTGCAATCGTCGGCCACTGAAACCGATGTCGACATGTTCGACGCCTATTGCGACCACCTGATCGTTCGTGATCAGGAGACGCTGAGGGTGGTGGGCACCTATCGCGTGCTGCCCCCGCATCAGGCCAAGCGCATCGGCTGCCTGTATGCCGAATCGGAGTTCGATCTGGTTCGCCTCTCGCACCTGCGCCCCAAGATGCTTGAACTGGGCCGCTCCTGCGTGCATCGCGACTATCGCTCGGGCAGCGTCATCATGGCGCTGTGGGGTGGGCTCGGCGAGTACCTGCAACGCTACAACCTCGAAACCATGCTGGGCTGCGCCAGCGTGCCGATGAGCGATGGCGGCCACTACGCTGCCAGTCTCTATCGCCTGTTCGCGGAAAAATCGCTGGCGCCGATCGAGTACCACGCCTTCCCGCGGGTACCGCTGCCGGTCGAAGACCTGAACCAGACGCTGGACGTCGAACCGCCGGCGCTGATCAAGGGTTATCTGCGCCTGGGCGCGAAGATCTGCGGCCTGCCCGCCTGGGATCCCGATTTCAACGTGGCGGATTTCCTGACGCTGTTGCGCGTACGCGACATGAATCCGCGTTATGCACGCCATTTCCTGGGCCTGAATCGCGACTGATCCCGGTCGGATCGGCAGATCCTCTGACCTCGCAAACAAAACGGCGACTCCCAGGAGTCGCCGTTTTGCATCGCAGGCCACGTCAATCTGAGACCCGCGATAGCTTCGCTCAGACACGCCTAAGACCTACCTCAGACGTAGACCACCTTGTACCGCTTGCCGATGCGCTCCCACTCATCGGCCTCCTGCGCCAGGCTGTATTCGACGAGCGGATTCATGTCGATCCACGACTTCGGCAACCGCACTTCAAACCCTTCGTCGAGTTCGTCGGAGCGCTGGCCAACCTGAATCTCGGGCAGCTTCACATCGGCACGCCGACGGCACAACACGAAAGCGAGTCGAAGACTGAACAGCATGCGCCAGTCGAGAAACTTTCCGCTGCCCGAGAGCTTGCTGAGCTTGCTCGCGTGTCCTAGCAGCAGCGTGGCAAGACGCGCCTGATCGGTCTTCGAGAACCCGGGCATATCAGCATGCGTCGCGATGTAGGCCGAGTGCTTGTGATAGCCGCTGTGCGAAATCGTCATGCCGATCTCATGCAGGCTTGCGGCCCAGCCCAGCAGTGCCAGGTTATCGGAGCGACGCTCGTTGGGCGGATCAGGAAACTGCGAAAGCAGGTCGCGCGCAGCCAGCCCTACCCGGCCGGCCTGCGCGCGATCAACGCCGTAGCGGCGCATGAACTGATCCACGGTGACCGTGCGCATGTCCTCGTGATGACTGCGGCCGAGCAGGTCGTACAACACACCGAGCCGCAACGCGCCATCAGTCACGTCCATGCGATCGAGATCGAGTTCCGCGAACACGCCAAGCATGATCGACAAACCACCCGGCAGCACGGGAATACGGTCTGCCTTGAGGCCGGCGAGCTTCACGCGGTTGGCGTTCTCGGCCTTGATCAGCGCGCGCTTCAGCCGCTCCAGACCGTCACGCGTGATGCCATGCTCGGAAGCACTGTCATTCATGCCGTTCAGCTCGATCAGCTCGGCCAACGCCCTCGCCGTGCCCGACGAGCCCACCGCCTGCTGCCAGCCTGCAGCCCGATACTGGCGGACCAGCACCTGGATCTCGCGACGCGCGGCAAGCTCGGCCTGCTTCATCGCGTATTCATCGACGTTGCCGCTTGGAAAGAACTGGCGGCTGTGAGACACGCAACCGATGTAGAGGCTTTCCATCAACTTCGACTGGTAGCCGCTACCGATGATGAACTCGGTGGAGCCGCCGCCGATATCGACGACGAGTCGGTTGCCCTGGCAGGCGGGCGCGTCGTGCGAGGCGCCCAGGTAGATCAGTCGCGCCTCTTCCCGACCGGCAATGACTTCGATCGGGAACCCAAGCGCCGCCTCGGCCTCGATCAGGAATTCGGAGGCATTCTTGGCCACACGCAGCGTATTTGTCGCCACGGCGCGTAC
Organism: Cupriavidus sp. HMR-1; assembly: GCF_000319775.1. NCBI lineage: Bacteria > Pseudomonadati > Pseudomonadota > Betaproteobacteria > Burkholderiales > Burkholderiaceae > Cupriavidus > Cupriavidus sp. HMR-1. The sequence continues at coordinate 70,261 of NZ_ANKP01000024.1, read as the reverse complement.
CTGGTCGGGAGAGAAGTCACGCAGGCGGTCACCGAAGCGTCGCAAGGCCTCGATGCCACGGCGGCGGGCCGGCTGGTCCAGATACTTGTCAGGGGTCAGGCCGGCGGCCAGGCGCACCGGCTCACGGAGCGCGTCGACCTGGAAGATCTGACTGGCGGGGCCGGAAGCCGTAGGGGTTTCATCCACCCGCCCAATCATCAGGCGGAAGCTGTTGGAGCCCATGTCGACGGCGGCCAGCAAGCGGGGAGTCTGTGTCATTGCGTCTGTCAAGCGCGAGCTAGGCTCTGGTGAGCCAAACTCGTAAGATTATGTCGTAGCCATGTCCGCATCATGACAAAATCAAAGTGTCATTAAAATGACACGATTCTATGAAAAAGTCGCCACATCGCCAAAATAAGGTCATAGACATGTCGACGACGCCGCCCGGCACGCTTCTCAATCGCGAGTTGGGCATTCTGGAGTTCAATGCGCGCGTGCTCGCGCAGGCCGCCGACCCTAATGTTCCCCTGCTGGAAAGGCTGAAGTTCATCTGTATCGTATCCAGCAACCTGGACGAATTCTTTGAGATCCGGATGGCGGGTCTGAAGGAACAGATGCGGGAAAACGCATCGGGCCTCACGCCCGACGGTCTCTCATTCCTGCAAACCTACCAGCTTGTCACCGAGCGCACCCAGCGACTGGTTGCCTCGCAGTATGACATGCTGCAGAACGTGATTTTCCCCGCGCTGGAGCAGGAAGGTGTGTTCTTCCACCTGACCAGCACCTGGACCGAGCAGCAGCGCGCCTGGGCGCGCGATTTCTTCGTGCGCGAGCTGGGCCCCGTGCTCACGCCGATCGCGCTCGATCCGGCCCACCCGTTCCCGCGCGTGCTCAACAAGAGCCTGAATTTCGTGATCGAACTGTCCGGCAAGGACGCGTTCGGACGCGATGCCGATCTTGCCATCGTTCAGGCCCCGCGCGCGCTGCCTCGCGTGGTGCGCATGCCCGAGCAGCTTTCGGGGTATCCGTACGGGTTCGTGATGCTGTCGTCGTTCATGCAGGCATTCGTGCATGAGCTGTTCCCCGCAATCGAAGTCGAAGGCTGCTATCAGTTCCGCGTAACGCGCAATTCGGACCTGTTCGTGTCCGAAGACGACATTACCGATCTCCGTGAAGCACTCCAGGGCGAACTGCCGACACGTCACTTCGGTGATATGGTCCGCCTCGAAGTGTCGTCTGACACGCCGCCCGCGCTGACGCGCCGGCTGCTGCTCGAGTCCGGCCTGACCGAACAGGATCTGTACCGCGTGAGCGGTCCGGTCAACCTGGCGCGGTTGATGCAGATTCCCGACATGGTGGACCGCCCTACCCTCAAGTACACGCCCCATGTGCCGGCAGCTGTCAAGGCGTTTCCGGCGGGTTCCAACATGTTCGACGTGATCCGTCAGCGCGATGTGCTGCTGCATCACCCGTACGAAAGCTTCTCATCTGTGCTCGACCTGCTGCAGCTTGCCGCCAACGACCCGAACGTGGTGGCAATCAAGCAGACTGTCTACCGCACCGGGAACGAATCTGCGGTGATGGAAGCGCTCATGACCGCGGCGCGCAACGGCAAGGAAGTGACGGTAGTGGTGGAACTGCTTGCGCGGTTTGACGAAGAAACCAACATCAACTGGGCCGAACGGCTGGAATCGGTTGGCGCCCACGTCGTGTATGGCGTGGTCGGCCACAAATGCCATGCCAAGATGCTCCTGATCGTGCGCCGCGAGCCGGCCACGCCCAAGGCGAAGCACTTCATGCTGCGCCGCTACGTCCACCTTGGCACGGGCAACTATCATCCGCGCACGGCCCGGCTGTACACCGACTTCGGGCTGCTGACGGCCGACGAAAAGATCTGCGAGGACGCGCATCACGTGTTCCAGCTTCTGACGGGCACCGCCGGCACGATCCGCCTGAATCACCTGTGGCAGTCGCCGTTCACGATGCACAGCAACCTCGTCGAGCACATCCGTGCCGAGGCCCGCAACGCACGCGCGGGCAAGCGGGCGCGCATCATCGCGAAGATGAACGCGCTGCTGGAGCCGACGATCATCGAAGAGCTGTACAAGGCATCGCGTTCCGGCGTGAAGATCGATCTGATCGTGCGGGGCGTTTGCGCGCTTCGCCCAGGAGTGCCGGGGATGTCCGAGAACATTTCGGTACGTTCGATCGTCGGCCGCTTCCTCGAGCACCATCGTGTCTACTACTTCCATGCCGGTGGCGATGACGTGCTGTATCTGTCGAGCGCTGACTGGATGGACCGCAACCTGTTCCGCCGCGTGGAGGTAGCTTTCCCGGTACTGGATCGCACGCTCAAGGCACGCGTGATCAAGGAAGGTCTGCAGGTGCATCTGCGCGACAACGCCTCGGCGTGGATCATGCAATCGGACGGCGAGTATGTGCGCAAGCCATCGCGCGCCAAGGAACAGCGCGTAAGCCAGGTGGAGCTACTGGAGAGGTTCGGCACCTGAACGGCGCACCTTGCAAGCGAAAGGGCCGCTTCCCGAAAGGAAGCGGCCCTTTTTGTATCGGATTCGCCTGAAGCAGCGTGCCGTTGACGTCAGGCCGCGTGGCGCGGGGCATCGCCCAGTTGCGGCATCGGCTGCGCCGACTCAGGCTCATACCCGCTGCGATCCACCGGGAACACGATGCGGAACGTGCTACCCCGCCCCACTTCGCTGGTCACTCGCAGATCCGCGTGGTGACGCGACAGGACGTGCTTGACGATCGCCAGGCCCAGCCCCGTGCCGCCGGTATCCCGTGAGCGGCTGCGGTCGACGCGATAGAAGCGCTCGGTCAGGCGCGGGATATGCTCGGGCGCAATCCCAAGCCCGGTATCGCTCACCGAGAACACCGAATGCCCGTCCGTGTACGTCATACGGATGGCAATGCGCCCGCCGTCCGGCGTATAGCGCACCGCGTTCGACACCAGATTGCCAAGCGCCGACAGCAGTTCGCCCTCCGAGCCGCGCAGCACCACGGCGGTATCGATCTCCGTGTGGATGTCGTGGCGCCCCTGGGACAGCGCCTCGGCGTCATGTACGAGGTGAGCGGCAAGCCCACCGACGTCCACCGGATCAAGTGTCGGAGGCTGGACATCCGATTCCAGCTTGGCCAGCGCCAGGAGATCCTCGACGATATGCTGCATCCGCATCGACTGCACCAGCATCATATCGATGTAGCGCTTGCGATCTTCCTCCGACACCGGCAGGTCGCGAACGGTCTCGAGAAACCCGGTCAGCACGGTCAGCGGCGTCTTCAACTCGTGCGAGACGTTGGCGACGAAGTCCCGGCGCATCGCCTCGGTGTTCTCGACCTTGGTGATGTCCTGCGTCAGCACGAGCTTGCGATTCTCGCCGTAGGGAAGAATCTGTACCGAGGTGCTGCTGCGCTTGTGCTCGCCCATATCACGCATGATCAGGGGCTCGTCATAGCGTTCGCGCGTCAGGTAGTGCACGAACTCCGGGCGCCGAATCAGGTGCGTGATGCGCTGACGCACATCGCGCTTCGCGTTGAGGCCGAAATGCTGCTCGGCCACGTCGTTGCACCATTCGATCTGGTCGGCGTCGTCGAGCATCAGCACGCCATAGGGCGATGCCTGGATGGCCTGGATAAAGCGGGTGTGCTGCTGCTCCACCTGCAACACCTGGGTGCGCCAGCGCTTCACCAGACGGTGCAGGCGATAGTAGACCTCGCCCCACAGACCCAGCGCGCTGGGGATCTCGCCGTATGCGGGCGCGTCCAGCACCTTCCAGAGCCGGTTGATCTGGAACAGGTAGTAGCCGAGCAGCAGAAACAGCGAAATGCAGAGGAACAGCAGACCGGAGACAGGGCCGGCAAAGACGTACAGTCCGGCGGCGATGACCGTCAGGCTGACGAGAATGGCCACGGAACGGGCCCAGATGACATTCATGCGAGGGTAGGAAGTTCGAGCGGCGGTCGCATTGCGACGGAGTTTGCCACGAAACAGCCGTGGCCTGCATGGTCCTTTTCGACCGGACGGGGCCCTCGCCGCACCGCCGCCGGCCGGTTACGCTCAGTGGCTTGGCGATCGCGCCAGGCGATAGCCGCTGCCACGCACGGTTTCGATCATGTTGCTGTATCCACCCGGGGTCAGCGCGGCGCGCAGGCGCTTGATGTGTACGTCCACGGTCCGTTCTTCCACAAAAACGTGGTCGCCCCAAACCTGATCCAGCAACTGTGAGCGACTATGCACACGCTCCGGATGCGTCATCAGAAAGTGCAGCAAACGAAACTCTGTCGGCCCCAGATCCAGCTTGATCGGACCACCGTCATCCTGACCGGTAACGCGGTGCGTGGCCGGGTCAAGACGCAGGCCGTTGATCGCCACCACGTCGTCGGTCAGCTGCGGCGCGCGTCGGCGCAACACCGCCTTGATGCGGGCCAGCAGTTCCTTCGGCGAGAACGGCTTGGTCACATAGTCGTCCGCACCAGCTTCGAGGCCCATCACCTTGTCCTGCTCCTCGCTGCGCGCGGTGAGCATGATGATCGGGATCTGCTTGGTGCGATCGTTGTTGCGCAGCTCCTTGGCGAAGGTGGCACCCGATTTGCCCGGGAGCATCCAGTCCAGCAGCACGAGATCCGGCAGCACGTCACTCATCAGCGACAGCGCCTGCTCGGCGTTGTATGCGCGGATGGGATAGTGCCCGGCGTGCTGCAGATTGACGGCAATCAACTCGGCGATTGCCGGTTCGTCTTCGACAACGAGAATACTGCTTGGCATGTAATTGTTCTCCGCAAACTCAGTCCAGGCGCGTTATCAGCTTAGCGCTTCGCGCTCCATGTCCTCGCGCGAGGCATGACGAACGTCCGTGCCCTTTACGATGTAGATGATGAATTCTGCAATATTCTTCGCGTGATCGCCGATACGCTCGACGGCCTTGGCGATGAACAGGAAGTCCAGCGCCACCGAGATCGTGCGCGGGTCTTCCATCATGTAGGTAATCAACTTGCGCACGAAGGCCCGGAATTCCTCGTCGATGGCCTTGTCGTCCTTCACGATGCGCGCGGCGGCCACGGTATCCAGCCGCGCGAAGGCATCCAGTGCCTGGCGCAGCAGCGTGATGGCCATCTCGCCGGACAGCTTCACCTCGGCGTAGTTGATCGTGTGGGCCGCGGCATCTTCCATGATGTGCTTGGTCCGCTTGGCGATCTTCTCGGCCTCGTCACCGGCGCGCTCGAGATTGGTGATCGTCTTCGAGATCGCCATCACCAGACGCAGGTCACGCGCGGTGGGCTGGCGGCGCGCGATGATGTTGCCGCAATCGGCATCGATCTCGACTTCAAGCGCGTTGAGCTGCTGCTCGCGGGTGATGACCTGATCAGCGAGATCGCCGTCGAAGTCCGCCAGCGCGCGCATGGCGAGCTCGATCTGGGACTCGACCAGACCACCCATCTGCAGCAATTTGGTGTTGATCGCGTTAAGGTCTGCGTCGAACTGGGTCGACAGGTGCTTGTCAGTCATGGTGTTCTCCTGGCCGCTAATCGTATGCTAAGCGTGGATGCTCGAGTCCTGCAATTCAGTCCGGCTTCGATCAACCGAAGCGGCCGGTTATGTAGTCTTCGGTTTCCTTGCGATGCGGCTTGATGAAGATCTTCTCGGTCTCGCCGAACTCGATCAGCTCGCCCAGGTACATGTAGGCGGTGTAGTCCGAGCAGCGTGCAGCCTGCTGCATGTTGTGCGTCACGATCACGACCGTGTACTCGTCCTTGAGCTCGGCGATCAGTTCTTCAATGCGGCCCGTCGAAATCGGGTCCAGCGCCGAGCACGGCTCGTCCAGCAGCAGCACTTCCGGGCGGATCGCAATACCACGCGCAATGCACAGACGTTGCTGCTGGCCACCGGAAAGGCCATATCCGGACTGGTGCAGCTTGTCCTTGGCCTCGTTCCAGAGCGCCGCCTTGGAGAGCGCCCACTCGACGCGGTCATCCATCTCCGAGCGCGATAACTTCTCGAATAAGCGCACGCCAAAGGCGATATTGTCGTAGATCGACATCGGGAACGGCGTCGGCTTCTGGAACACCATGCCGACCTTGGCGCGCAGCAGGGAGATGTCCTGCTTGCTCGTCAGCAGGTTCTCGCCATCCATGCTGATCTCGCCCTCGGCGCGTTGCTCGGGGTACAGCGCGTACATCTTGTTGAACGTACGCAGCAGCGTCGACTTGCCGCAACCGGACGGACCGATGAAGGCGGTCACCTTCCGATCCGGGATCGACATGTTGATGTTCTTGAGCGCGTGGAACTGGTTGTAGTAGAAGTTCAGGTTCCGAACGTCGATCTTGGCGCGCACGGTATCGGGAATATCGATGACGGTAGAGGTCATGCTGATGTCTCGCTTGAATTGTTACTTCTTGAAGAGCATGCGCGCGATGATGTTCAGCGCAAGCACACCAATCGTAATCAGGAACACGCCGGCCCACGCCAGTTGCTGCCATTCGGTGAACGGGCTCATGGCAAAGCGGAAGATCGTCACCGGCAGGTTGGCCATCGGCTTGTTCAGGTCGGCGCTCCAGAACTGGTTGGACAGCGCGGTGAACAGCAGCGGCGCGGTTTCGCCGGCGATACGGGCCACGGCCAGCAGTACGCCGGTCACGATGCCCGCGTACGACGACTTGATCGTGATCGACATCACCATCTTCCACTTGGGCGTGCCAAGCGCAACGGCAGCTTCACGCAATGCGTTCGGCACCAGGTTCAGCATGTTCTCGGTGGTACGGACCACGATCGGCACCTGCAGCAGTGCCAGCGCGCAGACACCGGCCCAGCCCGAGAAATGGCCCATGCGGGTCACCACGATGGCATAGACGAACAGACCGATCACGATCGACGGGGCCGACAGCAGGATGTCGTTGATGAAACGGATCAAACTGGCCAGCGGCGATTTCTTGCCATATTCGGACAGGTAGATGCCGGCCAGGATACCCAGCGGCGTGCCGATCAGCGTGGCCATGCCCACCAGCACGAAGCTGCCGAAGATGGCGTTGGCCAAACCACCGCCGGCGGTGTTCGGGGCCGGCGTCATCTGCGTGAACAGGTCGAGCGACAGGCCGCCGACGCCCAGCGAGATGGTGGTCCAGAGAATCCATGCCAGCCAGAACAGGCCGAAACCCATCGCGGCCAGCGACGCGGTCAGCGCGTACATGTTCATGCGGCGGCGCGAGCCCTGCAGGCGCGCACGTACAGCGTCCGAGTCAGGACGTACGGCGGGGATGGACGAACTTGACACGGCTTGACTGGCTTGACTGGCTTGGTTCATTTTCCACCCTCATTCTTGGCCAGACGCAGCAGCAGGAGCTTGGACAGCGCCAGCACCACGAACGTAATGAAGAACAGGATCAGGCCCAGTTCCATCAGCGCGGCGGTATGCAGGCCAGCGCCGGCTTCGGCGAACTCATTCGCCAGCGCCGAGGTAATGCTGTTGCCCGGCGAAAACAGCGACACGTTGTCGAGGATATTGGTGTTGCCGATCACGAACGTGACCGCCATCGTTTCGCCCAGCGCGCGGCCCAGGCCAAGCATGACGCCACCGATGACGCCGGCACGCGTAAAGGGCAGCACCACGCGCCACATCACTTCCCAGGTAGTGCAGCCAATGCCGTAGGCCGATTCCTTCAGCAGCACCGGGGTGACTTCGAACACGTCGCGCATCACCGAGGCGATGTACGGGATGATCATGATCGCCAGAATCACACCCGCGCAGAGCAGACCGATGCCGAGCGGAGCGCCCTGGAACAGCTTGCCGATCACGGGTACCTGACCGATGGTGTTGGCCAGCGGCTTCTGGAAGTACTCGCCGAAGATCGGAGAGAACACGAGCAGACCCCACATGCCGTAGACGATCGACGGCACTGCGGCGAGCAGCTCGATGGCGGTGCCGAGCGGCCGGCGCAACCAGGCGGGCGACAGCTCGGTAAGAAACAGTGCGATGCCGAAGCTGACCGGCACGGCGATGATGAGCGCGATCAGCGAGGTGACGATCGTGCCGTAGATGGGAACAAGCGCGCCGTAGACGTCGGCGGGTGGATCCCATTCCGAGTTCCAGAGGAACGAAATGCCGAACTTGCTGATCGAGGGCCAGGCGCTGATGGCCAGAGACACGATGATGCCGCCGAGCAGCAACAGCGTCACAATGGCGGCGCCGCGGGTCAGGCCGCCGAACAGGATGTCGCCAAGACGGCTGGGAGGCCGGACGACGGGAAGATCGGACGAGGTCGCCATGATGAAAAGATCGATGGGTGAATCGGAGCCGCGGCGGCTTTTCAGCCGCCGCGGCACCCGTCACGCAACGCCGAGGCACGACCCCGGACTACGTGACCGGACAGACTTCGGGATTAGTACAGTGCCTTACCCGAACCGTCCTTGACGCTGTTCTTCCAGGTCGAGCGAATCTGGTTCACGACCGATTCCGGCAGCGGTACGTAATCCAGTTCAGCAGCCATCGTGCCACCGCTCTTGTAGGCCCAGTCGAAGAACTTCATGACTTCCTGGCCCTGTGCCGCCTTTTCCTGCGTCTTGTGCAGCAGGATGAAGGTGGCGCCAGCGATCGGCCATGCCGTCTTGCCCGGCTCGTTCGTAAGGATCTGGTAGAACGACTTGCTCCAGTCAGCGCCGGCAGCGGCCGCCTTGAAGGCTTCGTCGCTAGGCTTGACGATCTCGCCTGCCGAGTTCTTCATCGTCAGGTACGTCATCTTGTTCTGCTTGGCATAGGCATACTCGACGTAGCCGATGGCGCCATTCAGACGCTGCACGAAGGCGGCCACGCCTTCGTTACCCTTGCCGCCCGTGCCACCGCCCGGCCAGTTCACCGTGGTGCCTTCGCCCACCGAGTTCTTCCAGTCAGGGCTGACCTTCGAGAGGTAGTTCGTGAAGATGAACGTCGTACCCGAGCCGTCGGCACGACGCACCGGCAGGATGTCCTGGCTCGGCAGGTGGGCCTTCGGGTTCAGGGCCTTGATCGCGGGATCGTCCCACTTCTTGATCTTGCCGAGGTAGATGTTGGCCAGCACGTCACCCGTGATGATCAGCTCGCCCGGCTTCACGCCTTGCAGGTTGATCACCGGCACTACGCCACCGATCACGGTCGGGAACTGGATCAGGTTGCCCTTTGCCAGTTCGTCGTCCTTCAGCGGAGCGTCCGAAGCGCCGAAGTCAACGGTCTTGGCGCCGATCTGCTTGATACCACCCGACGAACCGATAGATTGATAGTTGACCTTGTTGCCCGTTGCTTTTTGGTAGGCATCAGCCCACTTGGAATACACAGGCGCCGGGAAAGAAGCGCCAGCACCGGTAATTTCCGCCGCGAACGCAGTACCCGCCACCACAATCGACACGATGCCTGCTACGGCAGTCTTGACCAGCTTCATATGTCCTCCAGAGAACATGGGTTGGGAATGACAAATTTTTGACAAGGCGAACTGTATGCTCTCCATATGACAGTTCCATGACATCGCCAAATCTTCTTCAAACGCCACCTGGAGGCCCCGATATTCAAGGGCTTGTCAATGTGCCAGCATACATTTGCGCCTCAATCGCCACCCAATTATTGATAGTATTTCATCTATGGATGGCGGTAAGTGACGGCGGTTAATTGCCTTATTTGCGAAAAAGAAAAGGCCACGACACAATGCCGTGGCCTTTTGACAGCGTTGAACTGCCCAGAGGAACGCTCAGGCACGCAATGCGGCGGCAAGCTCCTGCGCGGCGCGCTCAGCGGTTTCCACCTGTTCGGCCTCCACCATCACACGGACCACGGGCTCCGTTCCCGAGGCGCGGATCAGTACCCGACCCCGGCCTTCCAGTTCGGGCTCCACACGCTCCCGGACAGCCTTGAGTCCAGCGTGGTTCTGCCAGTCAAAGCCCTTCTCGACGCGCACGTTGATGAGCGTCTGCGGGAACAGACTCACGCCATCCAGCAGTTGCGGAAGGGTCTTGCCACTGCGGCGTAGCGCGGCCAGCACCTGCAGCGCGGACACGATGCCATCGCCCGTGGTATGCCTGTCCAGGCACAGCAGATGCCCGGATCCCTCGCCGCCGAGCTGCCAGTGGCGTCGATTGAGTTCCTCGAGCACGTAACGGTCGCCAACCTTGGCGCGGACGAACGACACGCCAATGCGCTTGAGCGCCAGTTCGACTGCCATGTTCGTCATCAGCGTGCCGACCGCACCTTCTACCCGCTGGCCGGACGCCTGACGATCGCGCACAATCAGATAGAGCAACTCATCGCCGTTGTACAACCGGCCATCGGCGTCCACCACCTGCAGGCGGTCGGCGTCGCCGTCGAATGCCAGGCCGAGATCCGCGCCGTTAGCCTTGACTGCTTCGATCAGCTTCTCGGGCGCGGTGGCGCCATACCCGGCGTTGATGTTGCGGCCATTGGGCTGGTTGCCGATCGAAATCACCTCGGCGCCCAACTCGTGGAACACATGCGGTGCGATGTGATAAGCGGCACCATTAGCGCAATCGACTACGATCTTCAGACCATGCAGGTCGTGTTCGTACGGGAATGTGCTCTTGCAAAACTCGATGTAACGACCTGCAGCGTCGTCGATCCGGCGGGCGCGGCCGAGTTCATCCGAGTGCACGCAGGTCATTGGCTCTTCAACCATGGCCTCGATCCGCGATTCCACGTCATCGGGCAGCTTGTCACCCGACGCCGAAAAGAACTTGATACCGTTGTCGTAGTACGGGTTGTGGCTTGCGGAAATCACCACTCCCGCCGCCAACCGGAGCGTTCGCGTGAGATAGGCAATGCCCGGCGTGGGCAACGGACCAGTCAGCAGCACATTGACGCCTGCGGCTGTAAAGCCGGCCTCGAGTGCCGCTTCCAGCATATATCCAGAGATCCGCGTGTCCTTGCCAATCAGGACGGTGGGCTTGCCCTGCGAACTCTTCTGCCCCAGCGCCAGCACCTTGCCGGCCGCATGGCCAAGTCGCATCACAAAATCTGGCGTGATCGGCGCGTCGCCGACCCGACCCCGCACGCCGTCTGTCCCGAAATACTTGCGTGTCATATTTCTCATTCTCCGTGTTGCCCATCGGGGGCAACTGATTCTTGGCGGACCGCCCACCACACCTTGAGGGCGTCCACTGTTTGTTCAACATCATGTACCCGGACGATATATGCACCGCGCTCAGCTGCGCACACGGCTGCCGCCACACTGGCAGCTACGCGCGCCTGTGGAGGTTTGCCGCCGATGATTGCACCCAGCGTCGATTTGCGCGACAGGCCCACCAGGAGCGGCAGGCCATCAACGGCAAGGCTAGGTAATTGCCCGAGCAACCTCAGATTATGGTCTGGAGTCTTGCCAAATCCAAAACCTGGATCAAGGGAAATACGCGCCGTGTCGATGCCCGCCGCACGCAGGGTTGACACCCGTTCTTCCAGAAAAGACGCTACCTCGGCAACCACATCGGTGTAGTGCGGATCCTCCTGCATCGTCTGGGGATCACGCTGCATATGCATGACGCATAGTCCGAACTGCCCTGCGGCAACTGCCTCAACGGCACCCGGCATTCGGAAGCCCCAGATATCATTGATCAGATCCGCTCCGCCCGCCAGCGCTGCACGCATAACCTCCGGCTTGTAGGTGTCGATCGAAAGCGGCTTACCGCAATCGGCCAGCGACTCGACAATCGGCATCACACGATCTAGTTCCTGATCGAGCGGCAGCGCGGCCGACCCAGGTCGGCTGGACTCTCCACCGATATCGATGATGTCGACACCCTCTGCAATCAATTGCTCCGCGTGGCGCAGCGCGGCGTCACGGGTGGTGTGCTGCCCGCCATCGGAGAACGAATCGGGGGTCACATTGAGAATACCCATCACGAGTGGGCGGCGGCGGCGGGAAAAACGATAGCGCCCGCACTGGAAGAACTCGGTCGACAAGATTCGCGTCCTGAAAACAAAAAAGCCGGCGCGCAAGGCACCGGCCTGAGAGGCTATCAGAAACCAGCCCTTGCGAGCTGGTCTCTGCGTATCACCTCATGTCACATCCGTATCAAACCGTTTCGTCGGCACGTGCCGTTGCGGGTGCATTGGTCGGTGCCACCGGGGAACCGCCGGGAGGCGTGTTGCCACCGCTGTTCGGACCCTGCGCGCCACGCGGCGGACGCGGCGGACGGCCCGCCATGATGTCGTTCACCTGTTCGGCGTCGATCGTTTCCCACTCCATCAGCGCGTTGGTCATCGCTTCGACCTTGTCGCGGTTCTCTTCGAGCAAGCGCTTGGCCAGCGCGTATTGATCGTCGATGATGCGGCGGATCTCTGCGTCAACCTTCTGCTGCGTCGCTTCGGACACGGTCTTCGACGACAGCTTGCCGAACATGCCGTCCTGCTCTGTGTCCACGTAGACCATCGCGCCGAGCGAATCGCTCATGCCAAAGCGGGTCACCATATCGCGGGCGATCTTGGTGGCACGCTCGAAGTCGTTCGAAGCACCGGTGCTCATGGCGTTGAGGAACACCTCTTCGGCAGCGCGGCCGCCGAACAGGATGGCAATTTCCTCGAGCATGTTGTCCTTGTACTTCGAGTACTTGTCATGCTCCGGCAACTGCCAGGTCACGCCCAGCGCCCAACCGCGCGGCATGATCGTGACCTTGTGGACCGGATCGGCCTTCGGCAGCAGCTTGGCAACCACGGCATGGCCAGACTCGTGGTAAGCCGTGGCCTTGCGCTCTTCCTCGCGCATGACCGTCGACTTGCGCTCCGGACCCATGTAAATCTTGTCCTTGGCGTCCTCGAAGTCCTGCATGTCCACCACGCGCTTGCTGCGGCGGGCGGCAAACAGCGCAGCCTCGTTGACCAGGTTGGCCAAGTCCGCACCCGAGAAGCCAGGCGTACCACGAGCGATGATCGATGCGTCCACGTCGTTGCCGATCGGCACCTTGCGCATATGGACCTTCAGGATCTGCTCGCGGCCGCGGATGTCCGGCAGGCCCACATAGACCTGACGGTCGAAACGGCCCGGACGCAGCAGCGCCTTGTCCAGCACGTCGGCACGGTTGGTCGCGGCGATCACGATCACGCCAGAGTTGGCCTCGAAGCCATCCATCTCGACCAGCATCTGGTTCAGGGTCTGCTCGCGCTCGTCGTTACCGCCGCCCATGCCGGCGCCACGATGGCGGCCGACCGCGTCGATTTCGTCGATGAACACGATGCAGGGGGCCTGCTTCTTGGCGTTTTCGAACATGTCGCGCACACGAGCCGCACCCACGCCGACGAACATTTCCACAAAATCCGAACCCGAGATGCTGAAGAACGGCACCTTGGCCTCACCGGCGATGGCACGCGCCAACAGCGTCTTGCCGGTACCCGGAGGCCCGACCAGCAGCACGCCGCGCGGAATACGTCCGCCCAGCTTCTGGAATTTCTGCGGGTCCTTCAGGAAGTCGACCAGTTCGACCACTTCCTCCTTCGACTCGTCGCAACCCGCGACGTCAGCGAAGGTAACGGCGTTCTGGTTCTCGTCGATCAGGCGCGCGCGGGATTTACCGAAGGAGAAGGCTCCGCCTTTCCCCCCGCCCTGCATCTGCCGCATCATGTAGAACCAGAAGACGATGATCAGGAGCGTCGGTCCGAGGTAGTACAGCGCCTGGACCAGCACGTTGGGCTCGTCGTCAGCCTTGCCGGTCACCTGGACGCCGTACTTCATCAGGTCGCCGACCATCCAGATATCGCCCGGCGAAATGATCGTGTACTTGGAGCCTTCCTTGGGCGAAACCACGAGGTTGCGGCCCTGCACGTCGACACGCGACACCTTGCCGTTCTTGGCGTCATCCATGAACTGCGAATAGGTGACACTGTCCTGGGCACGCGGTTTGTCGAACTGCTTGAAGACGGTGAACAATACCAGCGCGATTACGAGCCAGATTGCCGCCTTTTGAAACAGGTTGTTATTCAAGGCCGAACTCCTTTCCAATTGCCTTGCCAACGGGTAGCTGCATTGCATTGTAATGCAGCCCCCGCCCCCGCAGGGAAATCTGAATCTATGGACCTGATAGTGCCTGATACGGCCCATTCAGGGCAAGTCGCGCACCGCCCGGGCGTACCCTGCCCCCTTTTGGGAGCACTGGGAGCGCCTGCGGCATGTTTTGGGCCCGCGTCAGTCCATCGACTTCAGGTAGCGCCCAAGAATAAATGTTTCCGAAGACTTGTCACGCGACGCCTTGGGCTTGCGGCTCGCGACGACCTTGAACTGCCGCTTGAACTTTTCCACGATCTGGCTGTAGCCCGAGCCGTGAAAGCACTTGACCAGCAAGGAACCTTCCGGCTTCAGGTGGGCCTGGGCAAAGTCCAGCGCCAGATCGCACAGATACTCGATCCGCGCGGCATCGGCCGAGGCCACGCCAGACAAGTTGGGGGCCATATCGGAGATAACAAGGTCGATGCGGGAGCCACCAGACGCATCGAGCACCACCTGCTCGAGCTGACGGAATACCTCTTCCTCCCGGAAATCGCCCTGGATAAAGGTCACGTCGGCCACCGGCTCCATCGGCAGGATGTCGATCGCCACCACGGCGCCGTCGATCCGGCCGTCTTTCGCGCGGGGTGAAGCGGCCAGTTTGTTCCGGGCGTACTGGCTCCAGCTGCCCGGCGCGGCGCCCAGATCCACGATGACCTGGCCTGGCTGGATCAACTTGTCCTGATCGTCGATCTCCTTGAGCTTGTAGGCCGCGCGGGCGCGATAGCCCTCGCGCTGGGCCATCTTCACGTACGGATCGTTGATGTGGTCGTGCAGCCACGACTGATTGAATTTGTTCTTGGCCATTGATGAGACTTGCCTACTTGCTACTTACCGGTTTGGCGGGATTGGCACCGCAAGTCGAACGACCGTGCGGAGCTTTTTCTCCCGATTTGGAGATCTTTACCGCCTGCCGGCGATATTTTGGCGGATAATACGCGCCAAATCGCTATTTGCCCTCTCATGCCAGCCCTACAACTGATTTCCGCCCAACGCTCCGACCTGCGCTCGCGCGCCCACAGCCTCAATCCCGTGGTCATGATCGGTGCGGAAGGCCTGACCCGTGCGGTCCTGGCCGAGATCGACCGGAGCCTGGCGGCTCACGATCTGATCAAGATTCGCGTCCTCGGTGACGAACGCGACGCACGCATTGCCATTTACGACGCCATTTGTGACGAACTCAGCGCCGCGCCGATCCAGCACATCGGCAAGTTGCTCGTGATCTGGCGTCCGGGCCCCGCCCTCCTGAAGGAAAACCTGCCGGAGGAACTGGGAGCCGCCGCGCGTCGCCGTGCTACTGGCACAGGCGCAGCCCCACGCACCGTCATGGTCCGCAAGCCGAGCACCTCCGGTCAACGCCGCCCCAAGAGCACGGCAGTCACCGTACTGGGCAACGAACGTGTGACCCAGGGTGGTAACGTCAAGCGTTCCCGCGCCCGCCCGGCCAGCCAGAAAAAGAAAGCACTGGGTTGACCAGTGGCCGAATCGGCCAGTTCCACCAAAAAGGCGGCCGAGGCCGCCTTTTTTCACACCTTTGCTCAGCGTGGCGCGCTAGCCCGCCACACCAGCACCAGTGCCAGCACACTCTGAACCAGATAGATCACGTTGGACACCCCGTGCAACATGCCGAATTCGGCCTTGTACGGTGATTCGGACACGCCCAGATTCAGCGCCTGAGCCTTGACCTTGAGTCCTTCCATGAACGGCTGCACACCGAAATAGCCGGCCAGCACGCATACCAGCATGGCCAGGACGATCCAGCGCAACGAGCGATAACGCTCGGCGCCACGGCGGATCAGCACATTGCAGAGCACGAGCTGAAGCACGCCCACGGTCATGCCGAGGATCGCCTCGTAGCGGAACAGATGCCCGGCGATCATCCCGGCCGTTTCGCGGCTCGGCAGCACCGAGAACAGCGTCGGCGCCACCAGATAGCCGATCGTCCACAGGCTGCCGGCCCAGATCACGGTCAGCAGCAGAAACAGACGATGCGGCAACGGCGGCAGATTCGAGTAAGACGAGGAGAACACGCCTGTCCCGCGCCGTCAGATGTAGCGAACCGTGATGACTTCGTACTCGCGCTCGCCGCCCGGGGCCAGCACGACTGCTACGTCGCCTTCGAACTTGCCGATCAGTGCGCGTGCGATCGGCGAGCTCACGGAGATCTTGCCGGTATCGAGATCCGCCTCGTCGTCACCGACGATCTGATAGCTCACAGGGCTGCCAGATTCCAGGTCTTCCAGATCCACGGTGGCGCCAAAAACGATGCGGCCGTCCGTGTCCAGCTGGGTCGGATCGATCACCTGGGCGGCCGAAAGCTTCGCTTCCACTTCCTGGATGCGGCCTTCGATGAACGCCTGCTTTTCCTTGGCGGCGTCGTATTCGGCATTTTCCGACAGGTCGCCCTGGGCACGCGCCTCGGAGATGGCGTTGATCACCGCAGGACGCTCGACGGCCTTGAGGCGCTGCAGCTCTTCCTTCAGGAGTTCGGCGCCACGCTTGGTAATCGGAATGGTGCTCATTGTCTTGTTCAACAAAAAAATGAGCCGCAGCGGAGCTGGAACCATGCGCCGGCAGTCACCTGCCAGGCAGCACTTCCGCTCAACCGCGGCTTTCAGATGGGATCACACAGCGGCCAGCAAGGCCGGTGCAATCGGCGAATTCGACGTAGTGTAGGCCAGAACCGCCGCCGGTATCAACCCGACGGACGGACTACTGCGGTACGGGGTCACATTCCCCGCACCGCAGCATCAGGCATGTCAGGCCAGCTGCTTGTGCAGGCCCTGCAGGTCGTAGACCTCCAGGTTCTGCATGTGCTTGAGGCCTTCCACCGCGGCGTTGGCGCCGGCGATGGTGGTGTAGTACGGAACGCGGGCGGCCAGCGCGGCGATACGGATCGAACGCGAATCGGCGATGGCCGTGCGCGTTTCGTCGACCGTCGTGAAGACCAGCGCCAGTTCACCGTTCTTGATCATGTCCACGATGTGCGGACGGCCGTCCTTCACCTTGTTGACAACCCGGACCGGGATGCCGGCGGCCTCGATGGCCGATGCCGTGCCACGTGTGGCGACGATCGGGTAACCGAGGTCGTGCAGCATGCGGGCCACGGTCACGGCGCGCGGCTTGTCGCTGTCCTTGACGGTGATCAGCACGGTGCCCTTCTCGGGCAGGCGCGAACCGGCGGCCAGCTGGCTCTTGAACAGCGCTTCGCCGAACACCTTGCCCACGCCCATCACTTCGCCGGTCGAACGCATTTCAGGTCCGAGGACCGGATCCACGCCCGGGAACTTGTTGAACGGGAACACAGCTTCCTTGACGCTGTAGTACGGCGGCACCACCTCTTCGCCGATACCTTGCGAATCAAGCGACTGGCCGGCCATGCAACGCGCGGCGATCTTGGCCAGCGACAGGCCGGTGGCCTTCGACACGTACGGCACGGTACGCGACGCGCGCGGGTTCACTTCCAGCACGTAGACGATGTCCTCGCCATTCCGCTGCTGGATCGCGAACTGCACGTTCATCAGACCCACCACGTTCAGCGCCTTGGCCATCGCGGCGGTCTGGCGCTTCAGTTCGTCGACGGTTGCCTGCGACAGCGAGTACGGCGGCAGCGAGCAGGCCGAGTCGCCCGAGTGGACGCCTGCCTGTTCGATGTGCTCCATCACGCCGCCGATGAACACGCGATTGCCGTCGCACAGGGCGTCGACGTCGCACTCGATGGCGTCGTTCAGGAATCGGTCCAGCAGCACCGGCGAGTCGTTCGACACCTTCACGGCCTCGCGCATGTAGCGCTCGAGGTCGCGCGGCTCGTGCACGATTTCCATCGCGCGGCCACCCAGCACGTACGACGGACGCACCACCAGCGGATAACCGATTTCCTCGGCCAGGCGCAGTGCCTCGTCTTCAGCGCGCGCGGTACGGTTCGGCGGTTGGCGCAGGCCCAGGTTCTGCAGCAGCTTCTGGAAGCGCTCGCGGTCTTCCGCGGCGTCGATCATGTCCGGGCTCGTACCGATGATGGGTACGCCGTTGGCTTCCAGATCCAGCGCCAGCTTCAGCGGGGTCTGGCCGCCGTACTGAACGATCACGCCGACCGGCTTTTCCTTGTCGACGATTTCCAGCACGTCTTCCAGCGTCAGCGGCTCGAAGTACAGGCGGTCCGAGGTGTCATAGTCGGTCGACACGGTTTCGGGGTTGCAGTTGACCATGATGGTCTCGTACCCGTCTTCGCGCAGCGCCAGCGCGGCGTGCACGCAGCAGTAGTCGAACTCGATACCCTGGCCGATCCGGTTCGGGCCACCGCCCAGCACCATGATCTTCTTGTTGCTGGTCGGGTCGGCTTCGCACTCGCCATGCTCGGCCTCGTAGGTGCCGTACATGTACGCGGTGTTCGTGGCGAACTCGGCCGCGCAGGTGTCCACGCGCTTGTAGACCGGGCGCACGTTCTGCGCCACGCGCGCCAGACGCACGGCCTTCGCGTCGGTCTTCAGCAGCTTGGCCAGGCGGCGATCCGAGAAGCCCTTCTGCTTCAGGTGACGCAGTTCGGCGGTCGACAGGCTTTCCAGCGTGCGATTACGCACCAGGCCTTCGGTCTTCACGATGTCTTCGATCTGGGCCAGGAACCACGGATCGATATCGGTCTCGCTCTGCACTTCCTCCAGCGACATGCCGAGGCGGAATGCGTCGCCCACGTACCAGATACGGTCCGGGCCGGCTTCGCCGATTTCCTCGATCACTTCGTCGCGATCGGTCGACTTTTCGTCCAGGCCGTCCACGCCCACTTCCAGACCACGCAGTGCCTTCTGGAACGATTCCTGGAACGTACGGCCCATGGCCATCACCTCGCCCACCGACTTCATCTGGGTGGTCAGGTGGCTGTCTGCGGCCGGGAATTTTTCGAACGCGAAACGCGGCACCTTGGTGACCACGTAGTCGATCGACGGTTCGAACGAGGCCGGGGTCTGGCCGCCGGTGATTTCGTTCTTGAGTTCGTCGAGCGTGTAGCCGACGGCCAGCTTGGCGGCAACCTTCGCAATCGGGAAACCGGTGGCCTTCGAGGCCAGGGCCGACGAACGCGACACGCGCGGATTCATCTCGATCACGATCATCCGGCCATCCGTCGGATTGATCGAGAACTGCACGTTCGAGCCGCCGGTGTCCACGCCGATCTCGCGCAGCACGGCCAGCGAGGCGTTACGCAGGATCTGGTATTCCTTGTCGGTCAGCGTCTGGGCCGGGGCCACCGTGATCGAGTCACCGGTGTGGATGCCCATCGGGTCCAGGTTTTCGATCGAGCAGATGATGATGCAGTTGTCCGCCTTGTCGCGAACAACTTCCATCTCGTATTCCTTCCAGCCCAGCAGCGATTCCTCGATCAGCAGCTCGCGCGTCGGCGACAGGTCCAGGCCACGCTTGCAGATTTCCTCGAATTCTTCGCGGTTGTAGGCGATACCGCCGCCGGTGCCGCCCAGCGTGAACGACGGGCGGATCACGATCGGGTAGCCGGCGGTGCCGGTTTCCTGGGCGATGCGCGATTGCACGGCCACGGCCTCGTCCATCGAGTGGGCGATGCCGGACTTGGCCGAGCCGAGACCGATCTTGGTCATCGCGTCCTTGAACTTCTGGCGGTCCTCGGCCTTGTCGATGGCTTCCGGCGACGCGCCGATCAGCTCGACCTTGTACTTGTCCAGCACGCCGTGGCGGTGCAGGTCCAGCGCGCAGTTCAGTGCGGTCTGGCCACCCATGGTCGGCAGGATCGCGTCCGGGCGCTCCTTCTCGATGATGCGCTCGACCACTTCCCAGGTGATGGGTTCGATGTACGTCACGTCGGCCGTGTTCGGGTCCGTCATGATGGTCGCCGGGTTCGAGTTGACCAGGATGACCTTGAAGCCCTCTTCACGCAGCGCCTTGCAGGCCTGCGCGCCGGAGTAGTCGAATTCGCACGCCTGACCGATGATGATCGGGCCCGCGCCGATGATTAGGATGCTCTTGATATCTGTGCGCTTTGGCATTGCACGCTCTCTTTGTTGGCCGGCTCGCGCGGTTGGGCGCGGGCCGGGCCGGTAATCAGGTTGTAGGCCGTCAGCCCAGTGTGGCCGTGGCCAGCTTGGCGCCGAAGCCGATGAACATCGCCCCGACCCCGCTCGACATACCTGCGGACAGGCGTCGGCGGCGGCGGAACGCATCGGCCAGCCTTGCGCCCACGAAGATGATCGTGGTCAGGTAGGCGAAGCTGCAGATCTGGCAGACCAGGCCCAGCGCCACGAACGACAGCGCCGGAACGGCGAACTGCGGGTCCACGAACTGGATGAAGAACGAGATGAAGAACAGGATGGCCTTCGGGTTCAGCAGGCTGATGAACAGCGCCTTGCTGAACGGGTTCGACGCGCGATCCAGCGACGCCACCGCCTTCGTGGCGACATCGGCTTGCGCCGACCAGTTACGCACCGCGCCACGCAGCATCTGGAAGCCGATCCAGGCCAGGTAGGCCGCACCCACGTACTTGACCGCGTGGAACAGCCCCGGGCTGGCCTTCAGCAGCGATGCCACGCCAGCGGCCGACAGCACCATCAGGATCGCATCGCCGAGGAAAACGCCGCATGCCCCCTTGTAGCCGGCGCGCACACCGCGCTGCGCGGCCACCGACAGCACATACATCGAATTCGGCCCCGGCAGCAGCACGATGAAGATCGTGCCGAGCACAAAGGTCCAGAAATCAGTGATGCCGAGGTTGGCATGCATGAAGGCGTTCATGGGCGTTTCCCGTTCAGGCTCTCGTTTCTCGATCTCAGGCAGCGGCCTTGGCGCGGGCGTCCTGCATCAGCTTGGTGAAGCGGTCGAACAGGTACGCGATGTCGTGCGGACCGGGCGACGCTTCCGGGTGACCCTGGAAGCAGAAAGCCGGCTTGTCGGTCAGCGCGAAGCCTTGCAGCGTGCCGTCGAACAGAGACGTGTGCGTGACGCGGGCGTTGGCCGGCAGCGTCGATGCATCGACCGCGAAGCCGTGGTTCTGCGACGTAATCACCACACGGCCATCATCCTGGTCCTTGACCGGATGGTTGGCGCCATGGTGGCCCGTGCTCATCTTGAGCGTCTTGGCACCCACGGCCAAGGCCATGATCTGGTGGCCCAGGCAGATGCCGAAGGTCGGGATACCGCGAGCGATGAACTCGCGCGTGGCGGCGATCGCGTAGTCGCACGGCTCCGGGTCGCCAGGGCCGTTCGACAGGAAGATACCGTCCGGATTCAGCGCCAGGGCGTCGGCCGCGCTGGCTTGCGCCGGCAGCACGGTCACCTTGCAGCCGCGTTCGGCCAGCATGCGCAGGATGTTGAACTTGACGCCGAAGTCGAAGGCGACCACGTGGAACTGCGGCTTGTCCTGCTTGCCGTAGCCTTCGCCGAGCTTCCACTCGGTCTGGGTCCACTCATACGGCTCCTTGACGGAGACGACCTTGGCCAGGTCCATGCCTGCCAGGCCCGGGAACGAGCGTGCCAGGTCGATAGCCTTCTGGACATTGTCCTCACCAGCCAGGATGCATCCGTTCTGGGCGCCCTTCTCGCGCAGGATACGGGTCAGCTTGCGGGTGTCGATGCCCGCGATCGCCACGACCTTTTCCTGCTTCAGGTAGTGGGCGAGGGTATGTTCCTTGCGGAAGTTCGAGGCCAGAATCGGCAGATCTTTGATGATCAGGCCGGCGGCATGGACTTTCGTGGCTTCTACATCCTCAGGGTTGACGCCGTAATTGCCGATATGCGGATACGTCAGCGTGACGATCTGCCGGGAATAGCTCGGGTCGGTGAGGATTTCCTGATAACCGGTGATGGCGGTGTTGAACACCACTTCGCCGATCGTATGGCCGGAAGCGCCGATGGAATAGCCACGAAAGACCGTGCCGTCTGCAAGCGCGAGGATGGCGGACGGAAAAGACGGTAACACGGGTAGGCTCCTGCTGGATTCACCCCGTGACCGACCTGCTCAACGCCTCGTGCCCCGTGGGCGAGTCCTCAGCCATGTGCATGGCGAGACTCCCGGCGGAGGCTCTTTCGTCACTTCGCACAATGTCTGCGTGGTGCACGAAAAGCCCTCGCGAATATGGGGGCGGCGGAAGGTGGAATACGGTAGGCGCTAGGGTGAAGGGTTCTGAAAGCGAAACTTTCGAATTATATCCCGCCGCACCCAATTTCTCAAGTTTTCAAGGACTTGCGTTTGCCATGCCTGCCAGGCGGCCCGTCATTCACGACCGCCCGGCACGCCGGTCATGCCGCGGCGGGTACCACGGCGGTGACCTCGATTTCCACCTTCGCGCGTGGCTCGACGAGGTCCGCCACCTCCACCGCGGTCATCGCCGGAAAGTGGCGGCCGATGATGTCACGATAGTGCTGCCCGATCGCCTTGTAGGCACCCACGTACTCGGCCTTGTCCTTCACATACCAGGTCATGCGCGCGATGTGCTCGGGCCGCGCCCCGCCCTGCTCCAGCACGGCGACGATATTGCGCAATGCCTGCGCCACCTGCAGCCCGAAATCGTCGGTTTCGAACTCGCACTGGCCGTTCCAGCCGATCTGCCCGCCGACGAAGATCAGGCGGCTGCCCACCTGCATCTCGGCGAGCATGCCGTTGGCGTATCCCTTCGGAGGTGCCCAGTCGGGCGGCTGCAATGTCTTCAGCATGATGTCGATTCCAATCCAGAGTTCAGAGTTATCCGTCAGGCCGCCAGGAAGCGTCCCATTGCATGTCGTACGGGGTCAGGCAGGGCCTGCGCGGTCATCGTCCGTGTGTCGACGCAGACGAGCCGCTGAGAGATGTGCATACGCGTGCCGCCGTCCGGCCCGGCCAGGCGGACCTCGACCGAGAAACTGCTTCGGCCGATATGGGACACGCGCAGTTCTCGTGTGAGCAGTTCGCCAAGCCGGCTTGGCGCCTCGAAGCGGCATTGCAGTTCGGCCGTCGGCACCCCCGCATGACCGGTCAGATGCATCGCATCGAACGGCCAGTCGAGCGCTTCGGCGAACCAGTCCTCGATAAAGTCGTTCAGCATCTCGAAATAGCGCGGGTAGAAAACGATGCCGGCGGTATCGCAATGCTTGAAACGCACACGCACCTGATTGGTGAACACGTCGTTCATGGCTACGCGCCCTCTGCCGCCATCTGCCGCAGGCGGAAGCGCTGCAGCTTGCCCGTCTCGGTACGCGGCAGCGCCGCCACGAACTCGATGCGACGCGGATACTTGTATGGGGCGATCTCGCGCTTGACATAGTCTTGCAGCGCCGCCCGCGTGGCGTCGGAGGGCTCCACACCGGGACGCAGTACCACATACGCCGTCACGACCTGGCCACGCTCCGCGTCCGGCGCGCCGACCACCCCGCATTCGGCCACCCACTCATGCCGCATCAGCGATCCCTCGACCTCGGGCCCAGCGATGTTGTACCCGGCCGAGATGATCATGTCGTCCGAACGCGCCTGATAGAAGTAGTAGCCATCGGCGTCGGCCATGAATGTGTCGCCGGGCAGATTCCACCCGTCGCGCACATATGCCTCCTGGCGCGGATCGTCCAGATAGCGGCAGCCCGTGGGCCCGCGCACCGCGAGCTTGCCTACCGTGCCCGGCGGCACCGGCTGCATGTTCTCGTCGACGATGCGGGCTTCGTACCCCGGCACCACGCGACCCACCGCGCCCGGGCGCACGTCGGCGCCAGCACTGGAAACGAAGATATGCATCATCTCCGTGCCGCCGAGGCCGTCGGTCATCTCGATGCCAGTGGCTGCCTTCCAGGCCTGCCGCGTGGCATCGGGCAGCGCCTCGCCGGCGGACACGCTCTTCTTCAGGCTCGACAGATCGAAGTTCTTTGCCTGCGCCGCCATCTGCCGATAGAACGTCGGCGCGGTGAAGACGATCGTCGCGCGATGGTCCTGGATCAGCTTGAGCAGCAGTTCCGGCGTAAGTTTTTCCGACAACGCGGTACTGGCGCCAATGCGCAGCGGGAAGCAGAGCATGCCGCCCAGCCCGAATGTGAATGCGATTGGCGGCGTGCCACAGAAGACGTCGTCCGGCGTGGGCTTGAGCACGTGGCGCGGGAACAGGTCGCACATCGCCAGCACATCGCGGTGGAAATGCATGGTGCCCTTGGGCTGCCCCGTGGTGCCACTCGTGAACGCGATCAGGCAGATGTCATCGGCGGCCGTGTCGCACGCGGTGAACGTGTCGGGCTTGCCCGCCATCGCGGTTTCGAGCGCATCGGCACCCTCGCCGTGGAAGTAGCGCACGCGTTCGAGCGTCGGACAAAAGTACTCGCCATCGGCACGCCGGTTCGCGTCCAGCTCGTCGCGCAGACGTGCATCGCAGAGTGCAGCCGTCACCTGCGCCTTGTCGATGATCTGCTTGAGCTCCTTGGCGCGCAGCAGCGGCATCGTCGGCACGGCGATCAGTCCTGCCTTGAGCGTGGCAAGCCAGCTCGCCGCCATCATCAGGTTGTTCGGGCCGCGCAGCAGCACGCGATTGCCCGGCACCAGCCCCATGTCCTCGACCAGCACATGCGCGATGCGATCCACAAGCGCCGCCAGCTCGGCATAGGTCACGGTCTCGATACGGCCCGCGCGCTCATGGCGCACCGCCACGCGGCCACCGTTGCCGGCCGCCACATGTCGGTCCACAAGCTCCACTGCCGCGTTGAGGCGATCGGGGTAGCGCGTGTCGTCATTGAAGTGGAACACCGGCCACGTCTGCGGCGGCGGCAACCTGTCCCGTGCGAAGGTATCAACATGAGCGGTGGCTGGTTGGGGGGCGGCCATACTTGTCTCCTGTCTCGTGTTCTATCGGGCTGCCAGCGTCTCGCGCGCAATGATCAGCTTCTGCACTTCGGTGGCGCCTTCGTAGATCCGCAGCGAGCGAATCTCGCGATAGAGACTTTCCACTCGCGTGCCAACCTTGACGCCCAGGCCGCCGAACATCTGCACGGCCCGGTCGATGACTTGCTGCGCGTTCTCGGTGGCGACCATCTTGGCCATCGCCGCCTCGCGCGTCGTGCGTTGCTGCCTCACGTCGCGCAGCCAGGCGGCACGATAGGTCAGCAGCGCGGCGGCATCGATGGCCGTAGCCATGTCACCGATCGCCGCCTGCGTGAGTTGCAGATCCGCCAGCACGCCGCCGAACATCGGGCGCGACGTGGCGCGTGCCAGCGCATCGTCCAGCGCCGCGCGGCCGAAGCCAAGCGCAGCGGCGGCCACCGAGGCCCGGAAGATGTCGAGTGTCATCATCGCCACCTTGAAGCCCTGCCCCGGCTCGCCCAGACGGTTGCCAACGGGTACGCGGCAGTCATCGAAACGCAGCGTTGCCAGAGGATGGGGCGCGATCACGTCGATGCGCTCCGCGATGGACAGGCCCGGTGTATTGGCGTCCACCACGAACGCGGTGATGCCACGCGCGCCGGCTGCCTCCCCGGTACGTGCGAACACGCAATAGAAGTCGGCGATGCCGCCGTTCGATATCCACGTCTTGGCGCCGTTCAGCACGTAGTGCGTGCCGTCATCGGACAGCTTCGCGCTGCATTGCATCGCCGCCACGTCGGAACCTGCCTCGGGCTCGGACAGCGCGAATGCCGCAATGGCCTCGCCCTTCGCCACGCGCAGCAGATAGCGCTCGCGTACCGCGTCGCTGCCGGCCAGCGTGATCGCGCCCGAGCCAAGGCCCTGCATCGCGAAGGCAAAATCAGCCAGGCCGTCGTGGCGCGCCAGTGTCTCGCGCAGCAGGCAAAGCGCGCGCGAATCGAGCGCGGGCAACGCGCCGCCGAACGCCGCCGGCACGCAGTAGCGGAGCCACCCCGCCTGCCCAAGCTGGCGCACCAGTGTGCGGCACGCCGCGTCGGCATCGTGGTGATCGACGTCGCGCAGGTTCTCACCGCACCAGGCATCCAGATCGCGCTCGAGCGAACGGTGCGCATCGTCGAAGAACGGTAGTTCAAGGTAGGTCTTGTCGCTCATGCCAGCCCCTCAATCGCCTTCGAACACCGGCTTCTGCTTCGCGACGAACGCGTCATAGGCCCGCCGGAAGTCTCGCGTCTGCATGCAGATCGCCTGGGCCTCCGCCTCGGCCTCGATCGCTTCGTCGAGCCCCATATTCCACTCCTGATGGAGCAGCTTCTTGGTAACGCCATGCGCGAACGTCGGACCCGCGGCGATCTGCGTGGCCAGCGACTGCGCCTCGGCCAGCAGCGCGTCGGAAGCGTGCAGCGCATTGAAGAAGCCCCATTGCAGCCCTTCCTCGGCGCTCATCGAGCGGCCGGTGTAAAGCAGTTCGCTCGCTCGTCCCTGTCCGATCACGCGAGGCAGCAGCGAACAGGCGCCCATATCGGCGCCAGCCAGACCAACGCGCACGAACAGGAACGCGGTCTTCGCCAGCGCGGTACCCAGACGCATGTCGGAGGCCAGCGCGATCATCGCGCCGGCGCCAGCGCAGATGCCGTCGATCGCGCTGATGATCGGCTGCGGGCAGGCGCGCATGGCCTTGATCAGGTCGCCGGTCATGCGCGTGAAGTCGAGCAGCTCCGGCATGGTCATGCGCGTCAGCGGGCCAATGATCTCGTGTACATCGCCGCCAGAGCAGAAATTCCCGCCCGCGCCGGTCACCACCACGGTCTTGATGTCGGTGGCGTAGCACAGACTACGGAACAGGTCGCGCAGCTCGGCGTAGGAATCGAACGTCAGCGGATTCTTGCGCTCTGGCCGGTTCAGCGTGATCGTGCCGACCTTGCCGTCCGCCGAGACGGACCACAGGAAATGCTTCGGTTGATAGTCCGCAAAGGCGCGCTTGTGGTGGCGCATGTCCAGTGCAATATCGCTCATGTGTTGTCTCACTCCACTCTGTTTGATCGTTCAGCCCGCCATCACCTCGCCGCCGGCCACCGGCACGGATTGCCCCGTGATCGCGGACGCCGAGGGCTGGCACAGCCAGGCCACCGCGTCAGCCACTTCATCGGGCCGTACCAGCCGCCGCTGCGGGTTACGCGCGGCCAGTTCCGCGCGCGCCTGTTCTTCCGAGCGCCCCGTCTTACCGACGATATTGGCCACCGCGTCGCGCACGATGTCGGTTTCGGTATAGCCCGGGCACACCGCGTTGACCGTCACGCCCTTGGTCGCCAGTTCCAGCGCCAGCGAGCGGGTCAGGCCGATCACGCCGTGCTTCGCCGCGCAATAGGCGCTGACGTAGCCGTACCCGATCAGGCCAGCCGTGCTGGCGACATTCACGATGCGCCCCCAGCCCGCCTCGAGCATTGCCGGCAGCGCCGCCTGCGTGCAGATAAAGGTGCCGGTCAGGTTGACCTCGAGCATCCGCTGCCAGAGCGCCAGATCGGTCTTGCCGAACGGCGCGCTGTGCGCCTGACCGGCGTTGTTGACCAGCAGCGTGATCGGCCCGCGTGCTTCAGTGGCACCGGCAAAGGCTCCGCTCACCCAATCGGCATCCGTGATGTCCGCGCTGACCGCGCCCAGCGCCGCGCCTTCGGTCACGCACGATTGCAGCGCGTGAACGGTCGCATCAAGCGCTGCCTGCTCGCGACCCAGCAGCGTGACGCTGGCGCCATCGGCCAGCAGCCGGCGCGCGATGGCGGCACCGATGCCACGCCCACCGCCAGTCACCAGAGCGTGACGCCCTTGCAATGCATTGCCCATGATCATTTTCCCGGCTGCTGCGCGTACGATGCGGCGCGGGCGAGGTTGGTTTCCAATTGCCGTTTGCCAGACACGTACTGCTTCGGCCACGTGACATCGCGATAGCCCAGCCTGGCCGCCTCGTGCAGCGTCCACGCCGGATCGGCCAGATGCGGACGCGCAATCGCGCAAAGATCGGCCCGACCAGCCGCGACGATGCTGTCGACATGATCGGCCTCGAAGATCGCGCCCACAGCGATGGTCGGGATGCCCGCCTCATTGCGGATGCGGTCGGAGAACGGCGTCTGGTACATCCGGCCGTAGACCGGCGCCTGATCCGGGCTGACCTGGCCTGATGAACAGTCGATCATGTCCGCGCCGGCCGCCTTGAAGGCGCGTGCGATCTCCACCGCATCATCGGCGGTGATGCCGCCCTCGACCCAATCGTGCGCCGAGATCCGCACCGACATGGGCTTGTCCTGCGGCCACACGGCGCGCACGGCCGCAAACACTTCCAGCGGATAACGCAGACGGTTGGCGAGCAACCCGCCGTACGCGTCGGTGCGCGTGTTGGTCAACGGCGAGATGAAACTCGAAAGCAGATAGCCGTGGGCGCAGTGCAGCTCAAGCCAGTCGAAGCCAGCTTCCGCCGCGCGCTTCGCGTTGGCCACGAAGTCATCACGCACGCGGTCCATGTCTTCCTGCGTCATTTCGCGTGGCACCTGCGACACGCCGGGCATGTACGGCAGCGCCGACGCGGAGATCAACGGCCAGTTTCCGTCCGCCAGCGGGTAGTCCATCTTCTCCCAGCCAAGCTGGGTCGAGCCCTTGCGCCCGGCATGGCCAAGCTGCATGGCGATCTTCGTATCGCCGTTGGCGTGCACGAAGTCAACGATGCGCTTCCACGCATCGCGCTGCGCGTCATTCCACAACCCCGGGCAAGCCGGCGTGATGCGCGCGTCTGGCGACACACAGGTCATCTCGGCCACAACCATGCCGGCGCCACCGAGGGCGCGGGAACCGAGATGCACCAGGTGGAAATCGCCCGGCACGCCATCGACCGACGAGTACATCGCCATCGGGCTCACCACCACGCGGTTCTTCAGGGTGACGCCGCGCACTGTGAATGGTGTGAACATCGGCGGCAAGGCAGCATCGCCGGCAGCCGCGCGCAGCTTCAGCGTCTCCTGTGGCACGCCGGCCTGCGCGGCCAGCCATTGCTCGAAGTTGTCGACGTATTGCGCATCGCGCACGCGCAGATTCTCGTGCGAGATCCGCTGCGAGCGCGTCAGCAACGAATAGGCGAACTGCTCGGGCGCCATGCCGGCATAGCGCTCGACGTTCTCGAACCATTCGGTCGAATTGCGCGCCGCGTTCTGGATCTTGAGCACTTCGACGCTGCGTGTGGCCTCGTAGCGGGCCAGCGCTTCCGGCAAGCCGTCGACACCGGCGGCGCGATGCTCGCCGATCGCCTCCGCCAGATCGATCGCGTCTTCCAGCGCCAGCTTGGTCCCCGATCCGATCGAGAAGTGCGCGGTATGCGCCGCATCCCCCATCAACACCACCGGCACGCGGCGGCCGTCGTCCAGGGTGTTCCAGTGCACCCAGTGATGGCAGATCACCCGAGGAAAGCGAATCCAGATCGCCGAGCCACGCAGATGCGCGGCGTTGCTGATGAGCTTGTTGCCGTCGAGGTACTTGGCGAACAGCTTCTCGCAGTAGGCCACGCCCTCCTCCTGGCTCATCTGTTCAATGCCAGCGGCCTTCCAGACCGGCTCAGGCGCCTCAACGATGAACGTCGACGTGTTGTCGTCGAAGCGATAGGCGTGCGCCTGGAACCAGCCATGCTCGGTCTTCTCGAATGCGAACGTGAAGGCGTCGAACAGCTTGTGCGTGCCGAGCCAGACAAAGCGGCACTGGCGCGTGTCGATATCGGGCTGGAAGCTCTCGGCATAACGTGTGCGGATGCGGCTGTTAAGGCCGTCCGAAGCAATCACGAGATCCGCGTTGTACTGCCGCGCCAGCGCCTGGTCATCGCTGACATCGGTCTCGAACACCAGCTTCACGCCGAGCGCCTCACAGCGTGCCTGCAGGATATTGAGCAGGCGCTTGCGGCCGATGCCGATGAATCCGTGCCCACCGGATCGGATGGTGCGCCCACCGATATGAATGTCGATGTCGTCCCAGTGATTGAATGCCGCGTTGATCTCGGCCGCGCTGACCGGATCGGCCTGTTTCAGGTTCTCGAGCGTCGCATCAGAGAACACCACCCCCCAGCCGAAGGTGTCGTATGGCCGATTGCGTTCGACCACGATCACCTCGTGGGACGGATTCTGCAGCTTCATCAGCAAGCCGAAGTACAAGCCCGCCGGGCCGCCACCAATACATAGCACGCGCATCTGATCGCCTCCTGCAAGCCGTCAGTCGACGGCTCTACATCAGGGTTAAATATTTTATGCTTAAAATATTAGGCGGCATGCCGGGATCTGGCAAGGGGTTTTTCAGGGAGCCCGCAAGTGCCGGGCTCCCTGCCCTTCTATGCCTGCGTCAGGCCAGCGACTCCTTCACCTGCTCCAGCGCCGTCGGGTCCTCGATCGTGGTCAGGTCACCCGGATCACGGCCTTCCGCCACCGCCTGAATGGCGCGGCGCAGCAATTTGCCCGAGCGTGTCTTGGGCAGCGCATTGACGAAGAACACGCGCGCCGGTCGCGCCACCGCGCCGAGCTGCTGCTCGACCGTCTTCATCAACTCCCCCTCGAATACCATGCGGTCCGCTTCGGTTGCCGTGCGCCCGGCATCACGCGCAATGCAGAAGCCCATGGCGACCTGGCCCTTCAGCGCATCCTGCACGCCGACCACGGCCACCTCGGCCACGCCCGGGTGTGACGACAGGCTTTCCTCGATCTCTCGGGTGCCCAGTCGGTGGCCTGCTACGTTGATCACATCGTCGGTGCGACCTAGGATGAAGACGTAGCCATCCTCGTCGCGGATACCCCAATCGAACGTGGAATAGCACTGACGATTCGGCACCGCCGACCAGTACGTGCGAATGAAGCGGTCGTCGTCGCCCCAGACCGTCGACATGCAGCCCGGTGGCAGCGGATAGTCGATCGCCACCACGCCCTTGGTGTTTGGCGGACACTCCTCGCCGGTGACCTCATCGACGATGCGCAGGTCGTAACCGTAGGCCGGCACCCCGGGAGATCCCAGTTTGGGTGGCAGCGCTTCCACGCCGCGCTGGATCGCGATGATCGGCCAGCCCGATTCGGTCTGCCAGTAGTTGTCGACCACGGGCTTGCCGATGCCGTCCTGAATCCAGCGCGCGGTAGGTTCGTCCAGCGGCTCACCCGCCAGGAACAACAGCCGCAGGCTGGACAGGTCGTGACGCTTGAGCAGCGCCGGGTCCTGCTTCTTGAGTACACGGATCGCCGTAGGCGCGCTGAACATGATGTTGACGCTGTACTGCTCGACGATCTTCCACAGGATCGCGCCATCAGGACGAATCGGCGTGCCTTCGTACATGACCGTGGTCATGCCCGCCAGCAGCGGCCCGTAGACGATGTAGCTATGGCCCACCACCCAACCGATATCGGACGCGGTGAACATCGTGTCGCCCGGCTTGCCACAGAAAATATTTTCCATCGACGTGGCCAACGCCACCGCGTAGCCACCGGTGTCTCGCTGCACGCCCTTGGGCTTGCCCGTGGTGCCCGACGTGTAGAGCACGTAGGACGGCTCGCTCGATTCCATCCAGACGCATGGCACGGCCTGACCGGCCACCTTGTCACGCCAGGCCGCGTAGTCCTCGTCGCGGCCGCTGACCAGCGGCATCTCAGCCAGCTTGCGGTCCACCAGCAGCACCTTTTCGGGATGATGACCAGCCAGCCGGATCGCTTCATCAAGCAGCGGCTTGTACGGCACCACCTTGCCCGCACGGGAGCCGGCATCGGCGCTCACGATCACGCGCGGCTTGGCGTCATCGATACGGGCCGCCAGGCTGACCGAGGCAAACCCGCCGAACACCACCGAATGCACGGCACCGATGCGCGTGCAGGCCAGCATCGCAAACATTGCCTCCGGAATCATCGGCATGTAGATCAGCACCCGGTCGCCGCGCTGCACGCCCAGCCCCTGCAGCGTCGCCGCCATGCGCGTGACTTCGTCATGCAACTCGCGGTAGGTGTAGGTACGTTCGGTATCGGTCTCAGTCGAGACATAGACCAGCGCCCGTTGGTCGGGACGCGCGGCCAGGTGCCGGTCGATGGCGTTATGGCAGATGTTGGTGCGCCCGCCGACGAACCAGCGGGCAAAAGGTGGGCGACTGTCGTCGAGCACGCGTTCGAAGGGGGTCTCCCAATCGATGCGTGCGGCCTGTTCGGCCCAGAATCCTGCCGGATCGGAAAGGGAGCGCGCGTGCAGTGCGCGGCTTGCCGTCATGGTATGTCTCCTCCGCTATATGGGTGATCAGTGCGGTGTTGATGGCTTGAACAGTTCGACAGGCGCAAACCTGCCGACTACCTCTACTGGTTGCACGACGCGGGGTTCTTTTCCACCTGCGTTCGGATGCCGGCCATCTTTTCTGGAGAATCTACCATGACAGCGTCCAGCCCCAAACGCTTTGCCTCGCAATAGTCAGCCTGATCATTCACGCCGAATGCCACGAGGTTGGCCGCCACTTTCGACCGGTAGCAATGGACAGAGGCTTTGGTCCAGAGCACCGCCTGGACCGGCGAATGCCCCTCCCCGAGCGTGAAGGTCTCAACCACGTCCACGTTGCGTCGCATCTCGAATCCCGCCCACACACCTGAAACGGATGGCGCATCGCAGTGCTGGCCAAGCGTTGCGGAGACCAGTCGACGCCGGGTCACGTCACGCGCCTCGGCCAGCCGCGCGCGTGGCCAGGCTGCGAACGTATTCTGGTAATCGGCCTCGGTCGAGTAGATCAGCACGCGGCTCCAGGCGTTCTCTGCATCCAGCACTGCAGCCACCGCGGCCGTCTGCGTCGCCGCCGGCATCGACTTCATGTCGAGGATGATCGGCACGTTGGCCGGGATGGCACGCAATGCCTGCTGCAGCGTGGGAATGCCGACCGGACTGTCGCGATAGGGGTAGCGCTTCACGCCATCCGAACCCATTTCGGCGAAGGACCAGCCGGCATTGAGCGTCGCCAGCGTGGCGGCGCTGAAATCGGCCACCTTGCCCGATCCATTGGTCAGCGCTGACAGGTCGCTCGGGCGGTACAGCACCGGCACGCCATCGAGGCTCGTTTGCACCGACAGCCAGATCACGTCGGCACGTTGGCGCAATGCCGACTCGATCGCCACAAGCGTGTTTTCCGGGCGATCCGCCGTGCCACCGCGATGCGCCACGAGCTTGGGCAGAGGGTAATCGGGTTCGTCATCCTCCTGCGCGCGTTCGCATGACGCGCCAAGACACGCCAAGAGAATCGGCAGGCAACAGACGGTTTTGGGGAAGGACATCGGGCAGTTCCATTGGTGGATCAGACTGCCCTTTTGCCACCCTTCGCCGACTACGTTCTTGATGCCCATCAATTTGCATGACGGAGGCACGGCGCGTCCCCGGCCCAGCGTCTAGCGTGGAACCGGGTTGCCAGAATTTCGCGGCGTCAGGAGGTCGCCGCGCGCGCAGGTGCTACTGCGCGCGGCTCGACTTGGATTTGGTCGCTGGCGTCGGCGACGGCTTGCTTTCACGCGTGGCGGACTTGGCCGACGACTTGCTCGTGGAACCGTGCGGCGAGGTCTCCACCACCACCCGCTTGCGGGGTTCGGCCTTGGCTGATCGCGACGACTTCTCGACCTTATCGGATTTCTCCGACTTTGCCACGGCCTGTGTCTTGCCACCCGACTTGCCACGTGGCGCGGCCTTGGCTGGCGCTTCGTCTTCGTCCCCGGCGCGCTCCGCCCGCATGGCGGCGGAGTTCGGACGCAGCATCAGCACCAGACTCTGTCCGGCAACAAGCTTGCTGCCGGAGAGCTTGTTCCACGACTGCACCTGCTTGACCGACACGCCATAGCGACGCGCCACCGTGGACACCGTATCCTTGCGCCCCGCCCGCACCACAACGCGCTTGGCGTCAGGCACATCCGGCTCCACGGCCAGCATGGCCGTATCGACCAGCGATGCGCTGATGTCCTGGTCGTGGCGCTCGGTACGCGGAATCATGACGGTCGAACCGGCCTTCAGGCGCATCCCCTTGGGAATCCGGTTGATCTCGCGCAGCGTGTCCACATCCACATTAAGCCGCGCAGCCAGCGACTCCACACGTTCCCGGCTATCCACGGTCACCGTCGTCCAGCTCGACAACCCGCCACGATAGGTATTGAGGTTGTACTGGAAGCGCTCGGCGTTCTCGAACGGCAGCAGGATCTGCGGATTGGCCGCACCCAGGATCACCGGCCGGTTGAACGACGGATTGAGCGCCTTGAACTCGTCCAGCGGCATATTGGCCAGCTTGGCCGCCAGCGCCACGTCGATATCCCGCGAGGTCGTGACCGTCACGAAGTACGGATGATCGGGAATCTCGGGCAGCCTGACGCCATACGCGGCCGGGTTGGCGATGATGTTCTTGACCGCCTGGAGCTTCGGCACGTAATAGCGCGTCTCGGTCGGCATGGTCAGGCTGGCGTAGTCCGTGGGCAGCCCCCGGGCCTGATTGCGCGCGATGGCCCGCGACACGGCGCCTTCGCCCCAGTTGTAGGCGGCCAGCGCCAGTTGCCAGTCGCCGAACATGTCGTAGAGCCGTTGCAGATAGTCGAGCGCCGCGTCGGTCGATGCCAGCACGTCGCGCCGCTCGTCGCGGAACATGTTCTGCTTGAGGTTGTACGTCTTGCCCGTGCTCGGGATGAACTGCCACATGCCGGCGGCCTTGGCCGTGGATTCCGCCTGGGGATTGAATGCGCTCTCCACGAACGGCAGCAGGGCCAGCTCGGTCGGCATCTTGCGCCGCTCGAGTTCCTCGACGATGTGGTAGAGGTAGCGGCTCGACCGGCCCACCATCCGTTCCATATAGTCAGGGCGGGCCGCGTACCACTGCGTGCGATCATCGACCAGCGTGCCTTCCAGGTCAGGCATCGCGAAACCCTTGCGGATGCGGTCCCAGATATCGCTGGACGGCCCGCGCAGCCAGTCCACGCTGGACTGGTCGACATTCACGACGGTAGAACGGGATAACGTGCCGGCGCGGCCGGTGCTGTTGAGGGTATTGAGCGGGTCCTTCTTCGGACCGGATTCCAGGGCGGTCGGCGTGCCGGACAATTCGCCGGCGGGCGGTGTGGGTGTGCTGGCGCAGGCTGCAAGCAGCGTGGCACACGCAACTACCGCCAGAAATCGACCAAATCGCATTAAGTTCTCTGAAAGTGACGCCAAAAAGTTGGCCTGATGCTATGGAAAAGCCCCCCTCGCGTCAATGAGATTTTCCCCATGATGCAATTTGAGTCAATTGTCCTCGCCCAGCCCGCAACCGGATTGTCCCATCCGCGTTAACGAAAGCCGTCCTTCCAGCCGCGCAGCGCACCAAAAGCCGCCGCGTCATCGCTCACGTCGCCGCCCTGCGCCCGCACAGCCTGGCGGACGGCGGACTCGCGGGACCGCAAGAACGGATTGACCGCGCGCTCGTGCGCCACGGTCGTTGGCACCGTAGGCGTGCCGGCCTCGCGCAGGATATCCACCCGCGCCGCCCACGCCGCCAGATCCGGGTTGGCCGGCTCGACGGCCCGGGCAAAGCGGACGTTGCTGCGCGTGTACTCATGGGCGCAGTAGACGCGCGTGTCGCCGGGCAGTGCCGCGAGCTTGTCCAGGGATGCCAGCATCTGGGCCGGCGTGCCTTCGAACAAGCGCCCGCAGCCACTGGCGAACAGCGTGTCGCCACAAAACACCACGGGGCCGGCGCCGGGCAGGTCGCCGACATAGGCCACATGGCCCGCGGTGTGGCCGGGTACATCCAGTACCCGGAACGTCACTGCCGGATGACGCAGCGTGACCGTGTCGCCTTCGCGCACGGCCTGCGTCCGGTGGGCGATTCGCTCGCCCTGCGGGCCGATCACCGGCAGTGGCTCGCCGTTCGGCCCACTCGGATGACGCGCGAGGAGGTCTGATACACCACCCTGGTGATCCCCATGGTGATGGGTGATTACAATAGCGCCCAGTGCCAGCCCGCGTTGCGCCAGAAACTGCTCGACCGGTGCGGCCTCGCCTGGGTCCACCACGGCCGCGCTATGCCCGTCATGGATTGCCCAGATATAGTTGTCCTGAAAGGCGGGAATCGGCTCCACTTTCAACATGCGTGCTCCTCTATGTCCAACCGACCGATTATAGATTGGGAAGAATGGCTAGCCTCGCCACCCGGGCAGTACGTGCTCGAGTGGGAAGGCCAGCAGTATGACCGGACGGTAGCGGACATTTTTGGCTATCACGCGGTGCAGTTCGGCCTGCCCGCCATCGACACGTTGCGCGAGAACCGGATGCCGTTCTCGGCGTTGGCGCTGGACGGCCGCGCGGGCCCGCACGGGCCAAGGGAGACCCATCCCGATGCTCGGCAACTGCTATGCCGGTTCGACGAACTGCCTTTTGATACGCAGAGCATCGACCTCGTCACGCTACCGCACGTCCTCGAATTCTCGGAAGACCCGCACGAAGTGCTGCGCGAAGTCTCGCGCGTGCTGATGCCCGAAGGGCGCGTGGTGGTGACATGCTTCAACCCGATGAGCCTGTGGGGGGCGCGGCAGGGCCTGAACCGCCTTGGCGCCATGCCCTTCCTGCCAAGTGACGCCCAAACCATCGGGTTCGTGCGAATCAAGGACTGGCTCAAGCTGCTCGGGTTCGAGATCATCCGGGGCCGCTTCGGCTGCTACTGCCCGCCCTATCGCACGGAACGCTGGCTGCAGCGCGCGGCATTCATGGAGAAGGCCGGCGACCGCTGGTGGCCGATCTTCGGCGCGGTCTATATGATCTCGGCGGTCAAGCGCGTCAAGAATATCCGCCTGGTGGGCCCGGCCTGGAAAACACCCAAGTCGGCGCTGAAGCCAGTAGCGGCTCCGGTTGCCACGCCCACGGGCACGCACGGCAAGACCCCCGGCCAGGACAGCTAGGACCATCACCTTATATCCATGCAAGAAGTCACGATTTACTCCGACGGAGCCTGCAAGGGCAATCCCGGCCCCGGCGGCTGGGGCGCCGTGCTCGTCGCCGGCGGCCACGAGAAAGAACTGTTCGGCGGCGAAAGCCCCACCACCAACAACCGCATGGAGCTGATGGCGGTCATCGAGGCGCTGCGCGCGCTCA
Source organism: Cupriavidus sp. HMR-1 (assembly GCF_000319775.1). Lineage (NCBI taxonomy): Bacteria > Pseudomonadati > Pseudomonadota > Betaproteobacteria > Burkholderiales > Burkholderiaceae > Cupriavidus > Cupriavidus sp. HMR-1. The sequence continues at coordinate 33,324 of NZ_ANKP01000024.1, read as the reverse complement.
AGCGCCCATGCATCGTCAATATCTATACGGACTCGCAGTACGTGCAGAAAGGCATCAGCGAGTGGATTCACGGCTGGAAGGCGCGCGGCTGGAAGACAGCGGACAAGAAGCCGGTCAAGAACGCCGACCTCTGGCAGGTACTGGATGAAGCCCAGAAACCTCATCAGATCACGTGGCACTGGGTGCGTGGTCACAACGGGCACCCCGGCAACGAGCGCGCGGATGCGCTGGCCAATCGGGGGGTGGCATCGATCAATACCTGAGCCGTCGTTTACAATCCTGCCCATGCGACAAATCGTCCTCGATACCGAAACCACCGGCCTCAATCACGCAACAGGCGACCGCCTGATCGAAATCGGCTGTGTGGAACTGGTGAATCGCCGCCTGACAGGCCGCCACCTCCACTTCTACGTTAATCCAGAGCGCGACATCCACGAGGATGCCATCGCCGTGCACGGGATCACGCTCGATTTCCTGGCCGACAAACCCAAGTTCGCCGAGATCGTCAACGAGGTCCGTGACTTCGTGCAGGACGCCGAACTGATCATCCACAACGCGCCCTTCGACCTTGGCTTCCTGGATATGGAATTCCAGCGCCTGGACCTGCCGCCGTTCCGCCAGCACGCCAGCAGCGTGATCGATACGTTGCGTGAAGCCCGCCAGATGTTCCCGGGCAAGCGCAACTCGCTGGATGCGCTGTGCGACCGACTGGGCGTCAGCAACTCCCATCGCACGCTGCACGGCGCACTGCTCGATGCCGAACTGCTCGCCGAGGTCTACCTGGCGATGACGCGCGGCCAGAACTCACTGGTCATCGACATGCTCGACGGCGCCGCCACGGATGGCGAGACGCGTAGCACCGCCGACCTGTCCGCCATGACGCTGCCCGTGCTATTGGCCTCCGAGGAAGAAATCTCGGCGCACATGGGTGTGCTCAAGGAACTCGACAAGGCAAGTGGCGGCAAGACGGTCTGGCAGGATGCCTCCCCTGCCGAAGCCGCCACTCAGTAGGGCCCGGCGCCTCCCGAGGGATTTCGAAGAAAATTCGAAAAAGGGCTTTACAAGATACCGGCCCATCGGCATAATCTCGTTTCTCCACTGCACGACATCAGCAGCAACGATGACGAAGCAGCATGGGTGGTTAGCTCAGCGGTAGAGCACTGCCTTCACACGGCAGGGGTCACAGGTTCAATCCCTGTACCACCCACCAAAATTTGTGGCTTGCAACGCCTAACGTTGCCGTGAACCCGGATCGCTGACGAGCTTTCCGGGTTTTTTGTTGTCTGTCGATGACCGACGGTATTCGCCGTCCTTCACGGATCACGACACTGGGCCCATCGAACGCCTATCGACAACGTCGACGCCCTACCCGCCCTCTCGACCAGCCGATCATGGCTGGTGATTCTTGTCGTTTCGGCAAGTACATACCTTGCGACGCTGCCGCTTGATCATCCCGGATGAGGCTCACCGACTCGCGCCAAGCCTGCAGGTGTCGCGCGCCCCTGGCGGACTGACAGCTCCGAATGCCCCGCTGAACGGTGGCACTGCTCTGCCCCAACTTGCCAAGGAGTGTCTTAATCACTTTGATGGAGATCATCCCCCTCAAGCGCCAAGCGATGTTGAAATAGAGATGTGCAGTGCCTTCCAAGGTGTTGTCATCGGGGCGTGATCGAAGCAAGCTAGTATCTGATACGCCCTTTCTCCGTCAGGCCGTCGCCGTGTCGCAGGCTCCCCAGAAGATGCCTGCGGCTTGACCAGGCGATGCGCGCCTCCGATCGAAACGCGAAACCGGCCCGCCCGGTTGCAGAAAAAGGCCCCGACTCCACATGACTGGTCCTCCTGCCAGCCACGACACCGAAAACCAATCGCCACCCATCTGGCACACGCTCACCGACACACAGGTCGGGCAGGCCCTGCAGACCAGCGCAGCCGGTCTGAGCGCAGCCGAAGCCTCCCGTCGACTGGACGAGTACGGTCCCAACCGTCTCGCGCCACCCAAGCGCCGCGGCCCGCTGATGCGGCTGCTGCTGCAGTTCCACAACATCCTCCTCTACATCATTCTCGGCTCGTCGATCGTCTCGGCGATTCTCGGACACTGGGTCGATGCGGCCGTGCTGCTCGTGGCAGTCGTGATCAATGCCGTCATCGGGTTCATCCAGGAAGGCAAGGCCGAAGCCGCCATTGATGCCATCCGCGCCATGCTCGCCCCGCTTGCGTTCGTGATTCGCGACGGCCAGCGGCACGAGATCGCCGCTGCGGATCTCGTGCCGGGCGATGTGGTCGCGCTGGCTTCGGGGGACCGGGTGCCCGCCGATCTGCGCCTGACCTCGGTCAAGGAGTTACGGGTCGAGGAGGCCGCGCTCACCGGCGAATCGTTGCCCGTGGAAAAGAATGTCGCGCCCGTGGCGGAAGACGCGCCGCTGGGCGATCGCTTCGACATGGCGTACTCCGGCACGCTGGTGGTCTACGGACAGGCGACCGGCATCGTGGTCGCGACGGGCAGCGCCACGGAACTGGGCAGGATCAACGAGATGCTCAGCAGCATCGAAAGCCTGTCGACGCCGCTGGTGCGGCAGATCGATCGTTTTGGACGCGGTCTGGCGGTAGCCATCCTGTTGCTCTCCGCCGTGGTGTTCGTGGCCGGCATTCTCTGGCGTGGCCACTCCGCAGCCGACATGTTCATGATGGCCGTGGCACTGGCGGCCTCCGCCATCCCCGAAGGGCTACCGGCGATCATGACCGTCACGCTTGCGCTCGGCGTGCAGCGCATGGCCCGGCGCCATGCCATCGTGCGGCGTCTGCCGGCGGTGGAGACGCTGGGATCGGTGACGGTGATCTGCTCCGACAAGACCGGCACGCTGACGCGCAATGAGATGACCGTGCAGCGCATGGTCTGCGCGGGCCATGTATTCGATGTCGGGGGCGTCGGTTATGCGCCGGTGGGAGACTTCAGCATCGACGGGCACATCGTCGACCCCATGAGTTGCGCGCCGTTGGCCATGGCCCTGCGCACCGGCGTACTCTGCAACGACGCCAACATGCGCAATGACGAAGGCATGTGGCACGTCGAGGGCGACCCGACGGAAGGTGCATTGCTGGTGGCTGGCGCCAAGGCGGGCGTGGAACACCAGAATCCTGAATCCGGCTGGCATCGGCTCGATTCCATCCCCTTCGAATCCGAGCACCGCTTCATGGCCACCTACCACCACGATGCCAATCATGCGCCGTGGATCCTGGTAAAGGGTGCGCCCGAGCGCATCCTCGACATGTGCGCGCGGCAGTGGAATCTCGATGGGGAGCACCGGCTGGACGTGGACTACTGGCGCCGCATGGCGACCGACACCGCAGCGCAGGGCCTTCGCCTGCTCGCCCTGGCCTGCAAGCGCGCGGCGCCCGTGGGCGACAAGCTCGCGTTCTCCGATATGGAAACCGGCTACACGATGCTGGCGCTGGTCGGCATCATCGATCCCCCGCGCGAGGAAGCCATCCGTGCCGTCAACGAGTGCCACCACGCTGGCATCCGGGTCAAGATGATTACCGGCGACCACGTCGAAACGGCACGCGCGATCGGCGCGCAACTGGCGATCGGCGTCGGCAAGCCCTCCTTGACCGGCAGCGAGGTGGCATTGATGGACGATGCCGCACTGCGCCGGGTGGCGATGGAAGTGGACGTATTCGCGCGCGCCAGCCCAGAGCACAAGCTGCGCCTGGTCAGCGCGCTTCAGGACGGTGGCCAGGTCGTGTCGATGACCGGAGACGGCGTCAACGACGCGCCCGCGCTCAAGCGGGCCGACGTTGGCGTCGCGATGGGGCTCAAGGGCACCGAGGCGGCCAAGGAGGCTTCCGACGTAGTGCTCGCCGACGACAACTTCGCGTCGATCGCCCACGCGGTGCGCGAGGGTCGCGCGGTCTACGACAACCTGAAGAAGTTCATCCTCTTCATGTTGCCGACGAACGGCGGCGAGGCGCTGATCGTGATCGCCGCGATCCTGTTCGACCTGCCATTGCCCGTCACCCCTGCCCAGGTACTCTGGATCAACATGGTCACGTCCAGCACGCTGGGACTGGCGCTCGCCTTCGAGCCCGCCGAGGCCGGCATCATGGCGAAGCCACCGCGCCCGGTTGGAGAAACGCTGCTGTCGGGCTTCTTTGTCTGGCGCGTAACGATGGTATCCATCCTGATGATGGCGGGGGCGCTCAGTCTGTTCCTGTGGGAGCTATCCGACGGCACCAGCCTGGAAACCGCGCGCACGATGGCTGTCAACGCAGTGGTGGCCGCCGAGATGTTCTACTTGCTCAACAGTCGGCATATCCTGAAGACCGTGCTCAACCGCGAGGGGCTGTTCGGCAACCCGTATGTGCTGCTGGCCATTGCCGCCTGCGTGCCGCTGCAGCTAGCCTACACGCACCTGCCACTGATGCAGGCAGTGTTTGATTCCACCGACCTGTCCGCGCTGGAGTGGTGCAAGGTGATCGGCGCCGGCCTGCTGGTGTTCTGCGTCGCCGAACTCGAAAAGATCCTGATCCGACGCAAACCGGCTGGTAAGCGTCTGGCTGCCGATTGAACCTGCCATTGAACGATTAGCGAGATGCCCATGACGACTCTCCCCGCCACCTCCCCGCCCGCAAGCCTGATGCTGGCCACCGACCTGAGCCCACGCTGCGATCGCGCCCTGGACCGTGCAGCGGGACTGGCCCAGGCATGGAAGGCCGAACTGATCGTGGCCCATGTGCTCGACCCCGCCGCGCACCCGGACCAGGCACTGGCCTGGGCTGCCGATACCGGCGGTGACGGCGATGCCCTGCATATCGCCCGCCGACAGATCGATCGTGACCTGGCCGGACTCCCCGTACGTGCCGAGGTGCGAATCATGAAGTCCCGGGATATCTCGGAGACGATCCGCAACATGGCAACCGTTTCCGGCGTCGGCCTGGTGGTCACCGGCGTTGCGCGGTATGAGCTGCTTGGCCGGTTCCTGCTCGGCTCTAGCGTCGAGCGCCTGGCGCGCACGCTCGCGCAGCCGTTGCTGATAGTGCGGAATCGCCCGCACGCGCCCTACCGCCGGATTGTTGTGGCCACCGACTTCTCCGAAGCCTCGCGCAATGCGCTGCTGACGGCGGCGCAGCTTTTTCCGGGATGCGAACTGACGGTTTTTCATGCCTACCTGCCGCCTTTCGCGGGGCTGACCGACACGCAACCGCAGCCTGCCTCCGCGCAAGCGCAGGAGCGAGCGCAGTACGACGCGTTTATCGCCGCCACCGCCTTGCCCGCAGGAACGCGCGTCACACCGCTGATCGTGCGTGGTGGGTTGGAATTGCACCTGACCCAGCACGTCCGCCAGCACGATGTCGACCTGGTGGTGATGGGCGCGCAGGGTCGCGATGCCCTGACTGGCGCGTTGCTGGGCAGCACTGCCGCAAAACTGCTCGACTGCCTGCCCTGCGACTCAATGGTCGTGCCCCGGCCGCGCTCGGTGGGTTGAAGGTATCGGGGAACAAGGCAACCCGGCCAGACGTAGCGTCAGCAACATCGATGTCCGCGACGTTCTCACGGTCGGGAGCCTTTGCGGTAGCCACGCCATGCCGCAAGCGGTCGCCTCCCGCTGTCAGTCGCCTCCGACCTGCTCCCCGCCACCAGAACCAGAACCAGAACCAGAGGCAGGCGGCAGGTCCGGGGACGCCCACAACATCTCCTGCAGCGGGCGGCGCTGCCGCCAGCCAATCTGCTCGAGCATCGGCTTTTCATAGAATGCCGGCACGGGCCCCAGGCACAGCAGCCCGAACGGCGTGGCGCCTTCGGGAAGCTGAAGTTCGCGTGCCAGCGCTTCGGGGTCGAACATCGAGACCCAGCCTAGCCCGAGGTTTTCGGCACGAGCCGCCAGCCAGAGATTCTGCACGGCGCACGCGGCGGACGCCCACGCCATCTCACGCGGCATGCTGCGCCGTCCGAATACAGTACCGTCATCCGGCGCCAGCACCACAGCCAGCAGTTCAGCGCAATCGCGAATACCCTCCACCTTGATCCGCAGGAATTCCGCGGCCCGTTCCCCCAGGGCCTGCGCCGTGGCCTGTCGCTCGGCCTCCACGAATGGAATCAGGCGTTCGCGCCAGGATGGTGTGCTCAGGCGCATGAAACGCCACGGCTGCATCAGGCCCACTGAGGGCGCCTGGTGCGCCGCATCCAGCAGCCGTTCCAACTGCTCATCGCCAAGCAACGGCCCGGGCGTGAAATGACGGCAATCGCGCCGCAACGCCATGATGCGGTAGAGCGCTTCGCGCTCGGAAGCTTCTACGTGCGGGCCTGACATGCTTTTTCTTCCTTGTTGTCGATGTCCGCGTCATCCCGAAACGGAATGCAACGCCTGGACGCCCGACAAATACCAAACAGCAGCGGCAAGCGCAAGTCGCAGGTTACTTCGACTGGAACCCCGGCAGGCCCGACGCCCATTTGCTGGCGGCCAGCGCCTTCGCGCATCTGACGGCGGCCTGGAAGTCGGCCTTCAGGTCCTCGACGGCGATGTGGCGACGAAAGAAATCGGCCCAGACGAACTCGGCGAAGGCCGTAGGCGTCTTCTGATACCCACCGGCATCGCGCACGTAGCCGGCCAGCGACCGGTACGGATCGTCGATCAGTTTTTCCAGATGGGACGGGATCAGGGTGTAGCAGTGGCGCACCCCGTTCTCGTCCAGCGGATGCACCCACTGGTTCTTGTCCATCTCCCCCCAGAAATCGCCTGGCGCGCTGGTGGAGAGATCGGCCTCCACCATAAAGAAGCCGGACGTAAGGCCCGCCTCCAGCGCAGCCCGGCCAAGGTGATGGTGATCGGTGATGTAGAGCTTGCCTCCGGGGCCTTCGACGGCCGGAATCGGATGCGCCTCCATGAACGCCTGCTGATCCTTGGGCTTCAGCGAGGCCAGGTGCGTCTTCTTGTCCTGCACTTCGATCATGCCCACTGTCAGTTGGGTGGGATGCAGATCGTGGATCAGTGATTCTCGGATCTTCGGCACGGCGGTCGCCCTCCTGGCACATGGTTCGATCCAGGGCCGCAATCCGAAGCGAGAAAGCCGCGCCTCGCAACGCACGTCTCATAAAGAAAGCGGCCCTGGTTCCCGCAAGTATAGGAAACCAGGGCCGTCCCTCCGCTCGGCAGGTGCCTGCGGCGTTACCCGTGTCAGACCACCTCGAAGAAGTGCGTGCGGTCCCGGTCGAGTTGGGCGATCAGGCCAAACTCCCAGTCGAGATACGCCTGCATGGCAGCCGCGGCATTGTCGGTGCCTTCATAGGGCCGGCGATACCGATCCGTGCGCGGTACGGCGAGACGAGTTTCCCCCTGCTCTACCGGCAAACCGGCCTCCACCCAGGCCGCCGTGCCGCCTTCGAGCACGAAGACCTCGGCCGACGTCAGCGCCCGCAGATCAACCGCTGCGAACCTCGCCAGCAGGCTCGATCCACAGGTGAGCACATAGCGCTTCGCTGGCCGAATCGCCTTGATCGCCTGAGCCAACTGGGCACGGATGGCAAACCATGCGCCGGGGATATGGCGCTTGACGTAGTTGACGCTGGCGGTCACGTCGATCACGGCGACGTCGCCTTCCTTCAGCCATGCGGCCAGCGTGGCAGGCGAAACGGTCGCCACCTCGGGCGATGGCGGAACGTTCGCGGCCGCCAATCCACGTTCGCTGCGCTCATGTTCGCCAACGGGATCGACAACATAGACTTCCCACCCCATCTGCGCCAGCCACGACGCGCTCATGTTCGCGCGTACGCCATCGTCATCGGCCAGCACGATGCGCGCGCCACGTACTGGCGCCTGATGGTCGGTCTCCTGCACCAGTTGTCCACCGGGCGCGCTGCGGAATCCCGGCAGATGGCCGGCCGCGTATTCCTCGGGCGTGCGGACGTCGAACTGGTAGACCGTGCGGCCGGGCACATGCAGGGACGCCAATTCGCCAAATCCGATACGACGGACCCCAGCCCGCGCGGCAATGGCACGGGCGCCTTCGCGCGCCTTGTCGTGGTTGGCGGCATCCACCTGTACCGGCCCCACACGGCTCGCGCCGTGGTCCAGTTCCTGGCCGGCCAGCTTCCAGCCGATCGTGCCATTGCGCAGCGCCGCCACCGGGTTCGGAATTCCGGCGTTGACCAGCGATTGTGTGCCGATGATGCTGCGCGTGCGGCCCGCGCAATTGACGATCACTTGCGTCGCCGGGTTAGGGGCCAACTCGCGAATCCGCAGCACCAGTTCGGCACCGGGCAGGCTCGTGGCCGTGGGAATACTCATGGTCTGATATTCGTCGAAGCGGCGCGCGTCGACGATCACCACGTCGGCTTTGCCGTCAATCAGCGCCTGCACCTCGGGTGCGGCCAGCGACGGCGTGTGACGTTTCGCCTCCACCAGTTCACCGAACGACTTGCTCGGCACGTTCACGTCGCGAAAGACCTCACCGCCTGCAGCGATCCATGCGGTCAGACCACCATCCAGCAACGAGACGTCGGTGTAGCCAAGTTCCCGCAGTCTGGCCGCCGCGCCCGGGGCCAGATCCTCGCCATCGTGCTCGCCGTACACGACGATGCGCGTGTCGCGGCGCGGGATGCGCGCCCAGGCTTCGAGTTCGAGCTTCGACAGCGGAAAGTTGGCCGCCCACAACGGATGCTGCTGCGCATAGGGGTCTTCCTCCCGCACGTCGATCAAGGCGATCTCGGTGCGGTCCAGCAATGCCTGGCGCACGGCCAGGCTAGTTGTCGTCGGAAACGATTGAACTTCAGTCATGACGCGATGGGGTCCTTCGAACGATCCCATGGATTGGGCAAGGTGGAATTGGAATAGCCGGAGATGAATGCCTTGCTGCCGCCGGTCTCCGGAAAGACATGCCGGCGTACCGCGCCGATATTGGCCCCGTACACATGGATGCTGATCGATACGCGGTCATCGTACGCATTGTGCACGCGATGGATGTCGCCAACCGTCGGCGACACCGCCTCCACGTCACCGGGGTTCAGCCGCGTTGCCTCGCCTTGTGGCTGCGGCGTGCCATCGGCATCGATCTCGAACGGCTGCGCGTATTCGGACCCGCGCAACATGCCGATCAGCCCCCATACGGTGTGATCGTGGATGGGCGTGCGCTGGCCCGGCCCCCACACGAAGCTGACAATCGAAAAGCGCTCGGCGGAGTCGCAGTGCAGCAGCATCTGCTGGTAGTACTCGGGATGCGGCTGCGCGTAGGCATCGGGCAACCAGTCGTCTCTGGCCACGAGTTTGGCCAGCAGGCTGCCGCCCTCGTCGAGAATGCGGGCTTCGTCGGGATGCTGGTCGAGCAGCGCCGTGAAAGCGGTAATGAAATCGCGCAGGGGCTTGAGCGCCTGCGCAGGGGTTGGCGATGTGGACATGCCATGTCTCCTGGATCATTCGGCCGTCGTGCCTGGGCAAGGCGTCGCGGCCGATAACGTTTGCCGCAAACATAGCACGACGGCGACGTTCCGTTGCGAGGATCAGTCGGCCAGCGCCGTGCGGCCGGCGGCAGTCAGGATCGAATCGTTCTGGGGCGTGTGGATGCGGCTGCAGAGCACATCGCGATAATGCCGCTCCAGCGGGTTATTGCGACTCAAGCCCTGATTACCGGAGAGTTGCAGCGCCAGCTCCACTGCGCGGATGGCATTCCCGGTCACCGTGAACTTGAGCAGCCCGCTATCTTCGGCCGACGGCGGCGTGCCGGCGTCGGTACGCCCCGCCGCATCGTCCAGCAGCACTTCGTTGGCGCGCAGCAGCGCGGCAATCTCGCCGATGGTCTCCTGCACACGCGGCAGGGTTGCCAGCGGCTTGCCAAGACTGCCAGGTGCGCGTTCGCGCACGAAATCCCGAATCCAGTCGTACGCGGCACGCGCCACGGCGTCATAGAGGCTGCCGAGCAGCACCACCATCCATGCCTGCTGGTCGATATTGCCGTCGATATCGGCCTGGCTCGCGCCCGCCGGGGCCCAAGCCGATGGCGGACGGATATCCACCGCATGTTCGATCGGAATCCACACATCCTCCAGCAAGGTCTCATGGCTGCCCGATGCCCGCAGTCCCATGTGGTTCCAGCTTTCGATCACACGGATGCCCGGCGTGTCGGCTTCGGGCTTCGGTACAAGGAACACCCCGATCCGCGGCTCCGGTTCGTGCGTGCGCGCCCAGACCGCCAGCCAGCGCAGCGCGGGGATGCCAGTGCTGTAGAGCTTGTGCCCCCGCAGCCGCCAGCGATCGCCCACGCGCGTGGCCACGGTGCCGGGCAGCCCACCCCGTGCCGGCGAGCCCAGTTCCGGCTCCACACGCAACGAGTTGATCAGCGCCCCCTCCTCCACCGCCGAGCGGAACACCTGCTCGCGCACCGCCTCCGGCCAGCGTGCCTCGTCCCGGCCGATCGCGCGGTGCTGCAGGTAGGTCATCGTCAACACCAGCGCCGTCGCGGCGTCTCCGCCGGCCACGGCGGCGATGATGCGGCGCGCCTCTGCCAGCCCGGCACCACCACCTCCCGAAGCCACAGGTACCGCCTGTGAGATCAGGCCGTACTGGTGCAGCAACGCAAAGTTGTCGTGGGGAAATGTGCCGCGCGAGTCGTGATCGGCAGCAGTGGCAGCAAGGCGCGGCGTGAGTTCTGCAAGAACTTTGGCCAGCCGCGCCTCACTGGTCGGCAGCCGGCGCAAGGGGGACGAAGACATCGGGAATCCTTCGGAAGACGTGAACGAATCGCTGCATAGCGTACCGCCCGAAGCGGGCCGGCGATAACGACGCAATTCGCATATCGAGCATCGGTTCCCAGCGCATATGGAGTCACGTTTTTATTCGTTCTCGCGCGGCGCGCGCTGGCTTACGGTGACGGCTCGAACCGTTTCACGAACCAGGAGCGCCACCCATGAGCGTCGACATCATCGGCATGATCCAGAGCCAGAAGCAGTCCGAGATTCACCCGCCTGACGGGCCCGTGATCGATCGCGACTACGTGCGCGCGTTCGCGCAGGCCCATGAGCAGGCCGGGTTCGACCGCATCCTGGTGCCTCACCATTCCACCGGGCCATCGGCCACGCTGACGATCTCCTACGCGGCCACCGTGACCGAGCGCATCCATTTCATGCTGGCGCACCGCCCCGGCTTCACAGCGCCGACGCTGGCCGCCCGGCAGATCGCCACGCTCGACCAGTTCAGCGGCGGCCGGCTCGGGGTGCATTTCATCTCGGGCGGGTCAGACGACGAACAGCGGCGCGACGGCGACTATCTCGATCACGACCAGCGCTATGCCCGTACCGACGAGTACCTTGGCATCCTGCGTCGCATCTGGACCGAGGACCAGCCCTTCGATCACGAGGGCACGTTCTACCGCTTCCAGCGCGGCTTCTCCGAAGTCAAACCTGCCCAGCAGCCGCATGTGCCGATCTACTTCGGCGGTGCTTCCGAAGCAGCACTCGCCGTGGCGGGCAAACATGCCGACGTCTACGCGCTGTGGGGCGAATCCCTCGACCAGGTACGCGAGCTGACCACGCGCGTGCGTGCCGAGGCCGCCAGGCATGCCCGCGAGGTGCGTTTCTCGGTGTCATTCCGGCCCGTACTGGCGGACACCGAGGAAAAAGCGTGGGCCCGCGCCGACAGCATCCTGGAACGCACCCGCGCGTTGCGCGTGCAGGCCGGCTACAGCCGTGGCGGCCCGCAACAGAGCGAGGGCGCGCGTCGTCTGCTCGCCGCCGCCGACAAGGGCGACCGCGTTGATCAACGTCTGTGGACCGCCATCGCGCGCGAAACCGGCGGCCGTTCGAATTCGACCGGTCTGGTCGGCACACCGGAACAGGTGGCCGATGCGTTGCTGGCCTACTACGACCTCGGCGTCAGCACGTTCCTGCTCCGCGGCTTCGATCCGCTTGACGACGCCGTCGACTACGGTCGCGAACTGATTCCGCGTGTGCGCGCGCTCGTCGCGCAACGCGATGCCGAGCGCCAGCGCAAGGCAGCCTGAACCGGCCTGAACAACTGAAAACGGGGAGAAAAACCATGAGCCAGAAGCCGTCCCAACAATCGTCCCGCCCTGACAATCGTCGCCGCAGCCTGCTGCGCCTGGCCGGCACCACGGCCATCGCCGCGCCCGCGCTGATCCTGGGCCGTCAGGCCTGGTCGGCCCCGCGCAAGCTCACCTTCGCGTGGAACCAGAATTCCTTCTGCCTGACGCCTATCGTCGTGGCGCAGGAGAAAGGCTTCTTCGAAAAGAACGGGTTGCAGGTGGATCTGATCAACTACAGCGGGTCCACGGACCAGTTGCTCGAGTCGATCGCCACCGGCAAGGCCGATGCCGCCGTGGGCATGATCCATCGCTGGCTCAAGCCGCTCGAAGCCGGCTTCGACGTGAAGATCATCGGCAGCTCGCACGGCGGCTGCGTGCGGCTGGTTGGCGCGAAGGCGGCTGGCGTCACGAACCTTCAGGCACTCAAGGGCAAGACCGTCGGCGTCAGCGACCTGGCCGCACCGGGCAAGCATTTCTTCACGATCCTGCTGGCCAAGAACGGCATCGACCCCGACCGCGACATCACCTGGCGGCAGTACCCGGCCGACCTGCTCGGCGTGGCCGTCGACAAGGGCGAAATCCAGGCAATCGCCGATGGCGACCCGAACCTCTACCTGCTGGAGAAGCGCACCAACGGCGCGTACGTGGAACTGGCCACCAACCTGACGGGCGAATACGCACGGAAGGTCTGCTGCGTGGTGGGGGCGCGGGGCGAGCTGGTTCGCAACGATCGCCCGACGGCGGCCGCGCTGGCGCGTTCGATCGTGCAGGCGACGGACTACGTCAACGAGAACCCTAACGAGGCGGCAAAGGTGTTCGCCAAGTACTCGCCCAAGATCAGCCCGGACGATCTGCGCAAGCTCTACGCCACGCTCACCTACACGCACCACCCTACCGGCGTGGATCTGCAGGAGGAGATCGCGTTCTACGCCGACGACTTCCGCCGCATTGGCGTGCTCAAGAAGTCCACCGATGCCAAACGCCTGGCGCAGCATGTCTACGCCAACGTGCTGGGGTAAGACCATGACGACCAACCAAAGCACCCTCAACGCGCGGCTCGCGCAACCCGCCCCCAGGACCGTCGCCCCACGCGTGACGGTCTGGCCCACGGGCATCGTGGCGGCGCTGGCCTGGGGCGTGTTCGGCGCCGTGACCTGGCGCTGGCCCAACAAGATGGCCGGGTTCAACGACTGGGCCTATACGGAGGAACTCGGCATCGTCGTGCTCGGTGTATCCGCCGCGCTGTTGTTGCTGGCCCTGACGGGCGGGTACGCAAGCCGAAGTGGGCCGCTTCAGCGCGCGGTCGCCGCACTGCGGGCAGCCGGTCCCTGGCTCGTCGCCCTGCCACTGGTCTTCACCGCCTGGGAGATCCTGACCGCCAAGACCGCGATCCTGCCGACGCCATTCTTCGCGCCGCCCCAGGCGCTGATCGAGGTCTACCTCGACGACTGGCAACGTCTGGGCGACAGCGCATTCAACACGTTGAAGCTGCTCGGCCTTGGCGTGGGATACGGCGCGCTGGCAGGCTTCCTGATTGGTGTGTCGATCGGATGGTCTCGCCGCATCGGCTACTGGATTCACCCCGTGCTGCGTGTGCTTGGCCCCCTGCCCTCCACGGCGCTGCTGCCGCTCACGTTCTACTTCTTTCCGTCGAGCTATTCCGCAGCGGTGTTCCTGATCGCGCTGGCGACCGCGTTTCCGGTGGCGGTGCTGACGTGGTCGGGCGTGGCCGGCGTCAACAAGAGCTACTACGACGTGGCGCGCACGATGGGCGCATCGGGCTGGTTCCTGGTGCTGCGCGTGGCGATCCCCGCCGCGCTGCCTCAGGTATTCGTCGGCCTGTTCATGGGGCTTGGCGCATCGTTCTCCGTGCTCGTCACGGCAGAGATGATGGGCGTGAAATCCGGTCTGGGCTGGTACCTGACCTGGGCTCAGGGCTGGGCATCGTACGTGAACATGTATGCAGCGCTGATCGTCATGGCACTGCTGTTCTCAGGGGTCATCACATTGCTGTTCGCCGTGCGCGACCGCGCGCTCTCCTGGCAGAAAGGAACCGTCAAATGGTAGCCGTAATGGAACACGCCCCCGAGGCCGCTGGCGCCCGGATCGACATTCGCAGTGTCAGCCACGCCTTCGGCGACGGCGCGCGGCGGTTGCCGGTGCTGGACGACGTCAGCCTCGACGTCGCGCCCGGCGAGTTCGTCGCGCTGCTCGGCCCGAGCGGCTGCGGCAAGTCCACGCTGCTGCGGCTGGTGGCCGGGCTCGAAACACCGAACGCCGGGGAGATCCGGCAGGATGGCACGCCCATCGACCACCCCGATCCCTCCCGCATCGTGGTCTTCCAGGATCCCACGCTGTACCCGTGGCGGCGCGTGCGTGACAACGTCGCGCTCGGCCTGCAGGCTCGCGGCCTGTTGCGACGTGAAGGCCATCGCGTCGACGCCGCGCTCCGACGCGTGGGCCTCGAAGCGTTCGCGGATGCCTTCCCGCATCAACTCTCCGGCGGCATGGCGCAACGCGTGGCGCTGGCCCGCGCGCTGGTCAACGATCCACGGCTGCTCGTGCTCGACGAACCGCTCGGCAAACTGGACTCGCTCACGCGCCTGGCCATGCAGAGCGATCTAGTCGAACTGTGGCAACGCGCCGGGTTCTCCGCTCTGCTGGTCACGCACGACGTCGAGGAGGCGCTGTTCCTGGCGCAACGCGTCATCGTATTCAGCCAGCGCCCGGCCAAGATCACCGCGCAGATCGACGTGGACCTGCCCTATCCACGGCATCGCGGCGACCCTCGGCTGACCGAGCTGCGGCACGAAGCGTTGCGGCATCTGGGTCTGGATGCCAGCTGGTAACGGGCAGCGCAACGCATGAATGGACCACCGGCACAGGCGTGGCTCAACACGCTGCTCACGCTGTTGCAGGACGGGCAGCTTGCGCTATTGCGGCTCTGGCATGGGCTGCACCTCTCCGGTGACGCGCATGGCCAGCCCGCCTGGCCGTGGGCCCGGAGAATCGCGGGGGAAACGCTGCTGATCGATCTGGGTCTGGCACGTCAGGTCGCATGGAGCCTTGCGGCAATCGCGGCGGCGCTGGCCTGTGTCGCCGTCGCCGGCATCTGGCGTGGCAAGCGGCTGACCTGGCTCGCTGCCGCGGCGCTGACGCTTATCCTCGCACCCTGGCCATCGCCGGCATTGTTGTTCACCCCTGCCGCACCCACCAGTTTTCACCGCAGCCCCACCCGCTTCTCAGCCGACAGCATCGCGCATGGCGCACGTCTCTACGCGCAGCATTGCGCCGCTTGCCACGGCGAGGATGGCCGGGGTGAAGGACCGCTCGCGGCCGGGCTATCGCGATGGCCACCAACGTTCGTCGGCCCGTTACTGGGACGCCGCGCCGGCGGCGATCTGTTCTGGCATATCGCCAATGGGATGCGCGATAGCGAGGGCCGGCAGACGATGCCCGCATTCTCGCGAGCGTTCGACGATGCCGACACCTGGGCCGTGATCGACTACACCAAGGTGCTGGCCGCCGGCACTGCCGCCAGGACGTTCGGCAACTGGCCGATCCCATTGCGTCTGTTCGACGTCACGGTACGCTGCGGACAGGATGCGGGGCGCCCGATGGCCGACTGGCGCGGACATCAGCGCGTCCGAGTGGTGGCATTCGAGGGCGAGGGCTATGCCGGCGCGCTGCCACTGGAAGACCCACGCTTTCTGACATTGCTGCTGACGCGCGATGGGAAGCCGCCCGTCAATGTCCCACAGTTCCGCGCGGGGTGCGTCGCCGCATCACCGCTAGCCTGGGACGCATACGCCCGCATCGCCGGCATTGCCCCCAACAGACTGGCTGGCACCGAGTTCCTGGCCGATCGCGATGGCTGGCTGCGCGCGCGATCCCTGCCGGGCCGAGATGCGTGGGGTACCGCCGATCTGCTCTGTTCGACCGGTCAGGTCAACAAGGACCGTGGCCCGACATCGCCCGGCACGGATGGCCTCACGTCACTGCTGTTGCGCATGGATGCCGAACCCGTCCGATTCGTCCAGGGAGGCTTTATCCACTAGTCCCCCCGGGCATCCGGTTGCGTCGGATCAAGTCACGGAGCAGCTTCAGAAAGGGCCGCCATCGCGCATCGAAAAATCCTCACATTGCGCCCCTTTGCCCCCCGTAGCGTATGCACTCCTCAATCGCTACGGACTGCTTCCGATGTCACTGGATCTTCTGCCCGCGGATGCCGGCCCCGACTTCGCCGTGGGGGCCGCCAAACCCTGGACGGGCCGCTATCCCGTCTCGTCCGGGCTCTTCGAAGTCCGCCCGGCGCGAATGCCGCGCGACGTATTGCCGGTGTTTGACGACGACCTCGACTGTATCGTCGGCTACCAGCGCGCATTCGCCGATCGCTGCCATCTCTTCGATCTGAATGGCGACATGCTTGGTGTATGGGAAGCCATGACGGCACTGCCGCCGCCGGCGGAACGTGGCTCGTTGATGGTAGTGGGCGGCTTGTGGAAGGCCAACGTGCGTGGCATGACCGCACTGGGATTGAACGGCTCAGGCATGGCGCTGGCACCCGCGATGCTCGCGCAGTTGCGTTCGCGTTTCGCCGCACTGGCGGACACGCCGCTGCTCTATACGGAGGCCGCACACGCACGCATGAGCGATCCGCAGCGATTCGTCCCTGTGCATATCTTGCGGCTGGCAATGCGCCACGGGGAGCGCATTGCGCCGCCTGAAGGACTGAAGGGCGTGGCCCGTTACATGATCGGACTACGGATTCGCCAACTGCCGTTCATGCTGGATCTGGTCACGGCGCATGCCGGCGCCACGATCGTCGCATTCAACTACTGGCGTTACGCCGACACGTCGCCCGTAGCACAATCGCGGGGCAATCCCTGACTTGCGCCGGCACCGTGCCCAGTGACCTGGGCAACCGCCGCCAGCACCTCGTCGACCGGAGGGCGCACGCCGTTGTCGCCGACCGAGATCGACTGGCCAGGCCGATTCACGCCGAAATGCGGCCGGGACGTCGCCGTGAAGATCATGACCGTGGGCTTGCCAAGCGCATCGGCCAGGTGCACGAACCCCGTGTCCATGCCGACGACCAGCGCCGCCGCATCGACACGCTGCGCGCACTCCGTGATCGACATGCGCGGCAGCACTTCCGCGCCAGGAATGGCGGCCGCAAGTGCCTTCGCCTCTTCGTGCTCCTGCTGCGATCCCCACGGCAACTGCACGCGGTAGCCCCGGAGCGAGAGCGCGTGGCCCACCTCGATCCAGTTTGCCTGCGGCCACTTCTTGATCTCGGCGGACGTAGCGTGAAACAGCATCGCACGCGGCACGCCGTCTGCGGCGAGCGGCGCGGCCGGCTTCGGGATGCTCAACTCGCAGGTTTCCTGCGGCTCGATCTCGTAGCCGAGCGCATTGGCCACCACGAGGCGCATCTTGTGCCGGCAGTCCGCATCACCGTGCGGCCCGAACAGTTCGGTATAGGCAAATTCGGCGCGTGACTCACCGAGAAATTCGGCGGCATACCCCAGGCGGCGGCGGGTCCGGGACAGGCGCGCAACGATCGCGCTCTTGTAGACACCATGCACGTCGATGGCCACGTCGTAGGGCTCGCGGCGCAACTCGCGCACCGCGCCGAGAATGCCACGCAGGTCTCGCCACTTCTTGCCGTTTTTCTTGAACTGGCGCAGCGGCGGTGCAATCACACGATCAATGCCGACCGTCCAACGCGGGATATCCGCGCAGGAGGCATCGGCTACCCAGTCGATTTTCGCGCCGGGATAGGCGCGTCGCAGATCGTGGACCAGCGGTAACGTATGCACCATGTCACCGAGCGACGTGATCTTGATCAGTAGGATGCGCTTCATGAGGTGTGGGTCGGCCACGATGGCCAGCAAAAATGGGGGCGCCGCCGGACAGGCCGCGTTTTGGAAGGCGCTAGTATGCCTCAGCCAGTCGCGCGCAGCATCCCGGCAAGCGCGCTTGTCCACCACCTCCAACCCGACGCCGGCACCTGACCGGCGTGTATTCCTGCCGATTCCTGCCGATTCCTGCCGCTAGTGCCAAACCGATGCATCGGCCACAACGGTGGCGAACCGGTCATTCAAGGCTGCCAGGGTAACGCGATGCAGTTCGGCTGCGGACAACGGCGCACCTCCCAGTGGATCGGGCAAATCACGCGTGGCGCAGGCAGCGGCCACCAGCGTCACGCGGTAGCCGTGGTCGAGCGCGGACCGGACGGTCGCGCTGATGCACATATGGGTCTGGAAGCCCGCCACGATCAGTTCCTTCCTGCCCGTGGCTGCCAGGAGATCGGCCAGGTCGGTGCCGGCAAAGCTGTTCGGCAGGTGCTTGACCACGGACTGCTCGCCATCGACCGGAGTCAGACCTTCGATGATCGCCGCGTGAGGTCCAGCCGGATCGAACGCCCCGCCCGCCTTCCCGTGGTGCACGACGTGAATCACCGGCGAGCCGTGCCGGCGCGCCAACGCCAGAAGCTCTGCGCAGCTTGCCACCGCCTCGGGCATACCGGTCAGCGGCAGCTTGCCGTCGACATACTCGCGCTGATGATCCACCAGCACAAGAACGGCATCCGACCAGGCGGATGGCAGGCGGCTCGCGCCTGCAGCGTCGAGAAGCGTTGTTGGAACGGGGGCGACTGACATCTCACATCTCCATGGCCAGGTGACTATGCAGGCATCGTAGGACAGGCTAAGTTGTGCGCCAATTCGCCACTCATTCACAATCACTGTGCAAAAAAGCACAATCTCATGGGATGATCTGCTGACGCTGTCAACGCTGATGCGGGCCGGCAGCTATTCCGCCTGCGCACGCGAACTCGATATCACCCATGCCACAGCCATCCGGCGGATCCGGCGCCTGGAAACAGCGCTGGGAAAGCCGGTTGCCACCCGGGCGGACGGCACCTTTGTGCTGACCGCGGCGGGTCGCAACGCACTGATTGCGGCGCGCCAGATGGAGCAGTCCGCCGACCGCCTGCTGCGAGAAATCGAAGGCGTGGCATCGGGGGTCTCGGGGGTGGTGCGGGTGGCAGCCACCGCGGCGATGGGCACGTGCCTGCTGACGCCGCGCCTGCCGGCGCTCTACGCGGCCAATCCAGAGGCGGAAGTCAGGCTCGAACTGGACAACCGGGTAGCCAGCCTGGCCAGGCGCCGCGCGCATATCGCGGTGCGTCTGGCACGGCCGCAGGAAGACACGGTGGTCGCCCAACGCGCGGGGACCGTGCATTTCGGACTCTATGCGCCGGCCGGTATGACAGTGGCCACCGCGCTCGCCAGCGATACGCCACTCTGTGGCCTGCTCGACGAGGGTTTCACGCTGCCGGAAGTGGAGTGGCCGAAATCGCTGAATCGGCGTTTCGCATTCCAGTCCAACAGCCTGCTGGCGGTCAGCCAGGCAGTGCGCACCGGCCTGGGGGTTGCCCTGCTCCCCCACTACCTCGCCGCCGGAGACCCGGGCCTGACCCTGGCGCAGGACGTACCCGAGGTCACCCGTGAAATCTGGCTGGCCTACCCGGCCGAGTTTCGCGGGGCGTCACGCTTCCGCCCGGTCATCGATTGGCTGGTCGAAGCGCTGGCCGAGTGCCGCTGACAATCCTCTCGTTCGCCGCACAGGAAGCTCCCGAATGTCGCGCCACCGCCACGGTGTGCGCCATGTTCCACCTCGCGTGCGATCACACACGCGTTTGTGCCGGTACTCCCAAGGCAACCGATAGCAGTTCTGCTACGCTTTGAACCGGTTGCCGATGATAGATAGGTGGGGCCAATCAATGACAGCATCCAGGCAGCCAAATACGGGTCAGTGCGCGAACAGACAAGAATCATGCGGCACTCATTGAAGTACCGGATGGCGATCGCCGCCGCAATTGTGGTTACGCTGGTATTTGTGGCACGCGCGGGGATTTCCCAGTGGTACGCCTATGGGCGCCTGAACGATCTCGTTCAGAGCCAGCAGGACACACTGGTGAGGCTCGTCGCCAACCAATTGGACGAGAAGCTCGAATCACGCGCAGTCGTGCTGCGACGGCTCGCCCACAACCTGTCGCCTGTGCTCGACGCACCCTCCGCCCGACAGCGCCAGCTTGCCGCCGACACCATCGACATACCAGAGCAATTCAACGCGGTCTTCATGGCATGGCCCGACGGCACACTCGCGTTCAGCACGGCGGTTCCGGATGGCGTCAAGATGACGATCGGCGACCGCGACTACTTCAAGGAAATCCTGCGCGGCTCCCCGTTTGTCGTTTCGGACCTGCTGCAGGGCAAACACAGTGCCGCCCCCGGCGTCATCCTCGCCGTGCCCCTGCTGAGTGCGAAGGGTGAACTGCGCGCCGTCGTCGGCGGCATCCTGAACCTGTCCGCGGACAACTTCCTGCGCGAGCTGGCAGGCAGCCGCATCGGCCTGACCGGTTTCTATTGCCTGGTCTCGGCCGGTCCGAATCCACGCTATGCCATGCATCCCGACAGCGCCAAGGTGCTCACGCCCGCACGCGCCTCGGGAGAATCCTGCGGCGCTGAACAGCCAGCCTCGCGCTGGGAAACGCTGGAGCCGCAGCAACCGGTCGTCGCACGCCACCTGCTGGCATCAAACGGGTGGGAGGTGATATCGGTCCTGCCCGCCAAGGAAGCCTACGGGCCGCTGCTCGAAGCCCGCCAACATGCCATCGTCATCGGCTTCGTTTCCCTGATCTTTGCGGCCGCGCTGATGTGGATGACGATCCGTTTCCTGTTGGCCCCGCTCGAACACCTGCATCGCGCCGTCAGGCAACTGGCCACGCGCCCATCCGCTGTGGCGGACCTGCCCGTCGACCGCGAGGACGAAATCGGCGAGCTTGCCGGCGCCTTCTGCGAGGTCATGCAGCAACTCTCCGAGCGCGAGGCGGCGCTCAAGGCCGCCAACGACAGCGCCGCAGCGAGCGAGAAGCGCTTCGTGGCCATCGCCAATCATGTTCCCGAGTTCGTCGCTTTCATCGATGCCAGCGAGCGGTTCGCGTTCGTCAATCAGGCCTATGCGCGACACTATGGTCTGCCGGCCGACCAGATCACGGGCCTTTCTGTGCGAGAACTCTGGGGCACACCAGACTACGTCGCCAACAAGCCCTACCTCGAGCGTGCAAGCACTGGCGAAGTCGTGACCTTCACGCGAGAAACGTCCGACGGCACCGCTCGGGAGATCACCTACCAGCCAGCGTGGAACGATACGCAGGACGTTCTCACCGGCCTGCACATGTTCGCCCGCGATGTGACCGGCGAACGCCTGAAGCTGCGCACGCTTGAAGCCCAGACGCTGTCCGATCACCTGACCGGCCTGCTGAATCGCAAGGGCTTCGACCGGCGACTGCAGGAAGCCATGGCGCGAGCAGACTCGGCAGATCACGGCGCCGCGTTGCTGCTGGTGGACCTCGACGATTTCAAGGCGGTCAACGACAGCTACGGCCATCCGGTCGGCGACCGCCTGCTCGTCGCTTTCGCCGAACGACTGCGCACCTGTGTACGTAGCGGCGATGCTGTGGCCCGAATTGGCGGCGACGAGTTCGCCATCATCCTCGAACACATCACCACGCCGAGTATCGTCGAACGCATCGGACATGCGGTCGTTCATGCGGCGCTACGCCCGTTCACGATCGATGGCCAGACACTCGTCTCGACGTGCAGCGTCGGCAGCGCGCTCCACCAATCAGGCCAGAGCGCATCCGTCAGCGAACTGTTCATACGGGCGGATATGGCCCTGTACGACGCCAAGCGGCATGGCAAAGCCTGCTACTCGGCGACCGGCCCCAACAAGGCCGCAGATATCGCTCCGCACGCGTAGCTGACGCGCCCCATTCGCAGCCCCGCCTCAGGCAACCGATAAGTCGTGCTCCGCTCCGGAAACAAGGGTCAGCTTTCTGCCAGAGACGCGCCTGACCACGTCAAGCAGCCCTGCCCGGCGCATCGCCTCGGCGAGCGTTGGGTCTTCGAGAACATGCAGGCCCAATGCGGAGCGCCAGACAAGTCGCAGGACCACCAGTCTTTCCAGCGCCCGCTCCACCTCGGCATAGTCGAGACGCGACGATGGCTCGCCTGACAGGGCGTTCATGACTCGCCGATAGGTTTGCATCGTTGGCGCGCTGAATCCGGCGAACATCTGTTTGCTCGTCGCCATGACGCGGATGATCGCGTCATCGAGCGGCGGCAGTTCTTCCAGCGTTCGCATGGCCGGCGCATGAACAGCGCGCATCTGTTCGTCGATCCGCCGTTCGAGCACCGCTGCCGCATCGCCCCCGACAAGGCCGTCCCCGCCCGCCGCAACCGCCGCGGACTCGAATAGCTCGGGACGATACGCCGCACGCGCGAACAGATGCGTCATGACATCGGCGTTCAGTACGTCGGAAAAGCCGTGCCGCGACCGGAACCAATCGATGTAGTCACGCCCCAGCACCGGAAAGATCCGTTCCGTCGCGCAGAAGAATGCCTCGCGCGAGCCAAGCAGCATGCGCAGCTTGACGTGATCGGAGCCCGTGGCGATGATGCGCAGGCCGTGATGGGCGAAGTTCAGTTCATCGCGTGCCGCCTTGAGCGCGAACATCGCGTTGTTGCCGCGCCGGGTGGCCATGCACTGCTGAGCTTCGTCGATGACCAGCGCAATGGGCCGCTGGACCTTGTCCGACAGTTCGGCCAGCGCATCGGACAGGGCAATGCCCTTGCCGAGCCCCACCCGGTCTATGGAGAAAGAAAAGCCTCCGAATCCGAACCGGTCCAGCCCCACGGCGCGCGCCGCTCTGGCAACGACTCCCTCATGCGCGGCCAGTGCCCGGCGCACGACGTCGACGATCACGTCGCCAGGATCGACATCGTTGTTTTTCCATAGATCCGCCACCAGAACCAGTGCGCCACGACGCTCGAGTGCCGGCTGAAGGTCCTCCCGCAGAAACGTGGACTTGCCCGTGCGGCGTGGCGCCGACAGGAACAACCCCGACCACGCCATGCCCGTCCGTGAATCGCCCATCAGCTCGTCGGCGAGTTCGGCCGCGAGCTGCCGCCGTCTGAAAATGCTTTCGGATACGTTGTTCATCATTGCCTCTGTCCATGGGATCCAACTGCGAGCGATTCTAGATAGCCATGGGAGGCTTTAGGGTGTCGAATATCGGAGTGCAACGCGGAAGTTCCAAACTGGCACAGATCCGGCACAAAACGAAACGGCGACGCAACAGCGCCGCCGTTCCTCCCTACAAGCCGAACACCCCGTTCAGCAACAATCAGCGCACGCGCCCTTCCTTCCACGCCTGCAGCAGCTTGTCATAGGCGATGGTTTCGCCCTTTGGTTTTTCATTGTCCAGCTTCTTCCACGGCGCATGCTCCGACGACAGCCACTTCGACGGATCGCTCTTCGGATTGAGCTTCGGCGCGCAATTCGCCATGCCGGCACGCTGCAGGCGGCCCATCACGTTGTCCATCTCCTCGGCCAGGGTATCCATCGCCACCTGAGGCGTCTTTTCGCCCGTCACCGCAGTGGCCACGTTCTTCCACCACAGTTGCGCCAGCTTCGGATAGTCAGGCACGTTGTTGCCAGTCGGCGTCCAGGCCACGCGGGCCGGGCTGCGGTAGAACTCGATCAGGCCACCATACTTGTCCGCGTTCTTGGTCAGGTACTCGTGGTGAATATCGCTGTCGCGGATGAAGGTCAGGCCGGTCAGCGATTTCTTCAGCGACACCGTCTTGGACGTCACGAACTGCGCGTAGAGCCAGGCGGCAGCCAGACGGTTCGGATCGGTGTTCTTGAAGAAGGTCCACGAGCCGACGTCCTGATAGCCGTTCTGCATCCCCTGCTTCCAGTACGGGCCGTACGGCGACGGCGCCATGCGCCACTTCGGCGAGCCATCGGCATTGACCACCGGCAGGCCCTTCTTGGTCATGTCGGCCGTGAACGCCGTGTACCAGAAGATCTGCTGCGCCACCTGGCCCTGGGCAGGCACCGGGCCCGCCTCGGAGAAGGTCATGCCCATGGCCTGCGGCGGCGCGTACTTCTTCATCCAGTCGATGTACTTGGTCAGCGCGTACACCGCGGCCGGGCTGTTCGTGGCGCCGCCACGCGAGACCGACGCGCCAACCGGCGTGCACTTGTCCTCGGCCACGCGAATGCCCCACTCGTCCACCGGCATACCGTTGGGCAGCCCCTTGTCGGCCGATCCGGCCATCGACAGCCACGCATCGGTGAAGCGCCAGCCGAGCGACGGATCCTTCTTCCCATAGTCCATGTGGCCGAACACCTTCTTGCCGTCCAGTTCCTTCACGTCGTTGGTGAAGAAGTTGGCGATGTCCTCGTAGGCGGACCAGTTGGTCGGCACGCCCAGGTCATAGCCATACTTGGCCTTGAACTTCTCCTGCAGGTCCTTGCGCGCGAACCAGTCGGCGCGGAACCAGTACAGGTTGGCGAACTGCTGGTCCGGCAGCTGGTAGAGCTTGCCGTCCGGCGCCGTGGTGAACTTCGTCCCGATGAAGTCCTTGATGTCGATGCCGGGGTTCGTGTACTCCTTGCCCACGCCGGTCATGTAGTCGGACAGCGGCAGGATCGCGCCATAGCGATAGTGCGTGCCGATCAGATCCGAGTCAGAGATCCAGCCATCGTAGATCGACTTGCCGGACTGCATCGACGTCTGCAGCTTTTCCACGACATCGCCTTCCTGGATGATGTCGTGGTTGACCTTGATGCCGGTGATTTCCTCGAAGGCCTTGGCCAGCGTCTTGGATTCGTACTCGTGCGTGGTAATGGTTTCGGACACCACGTTGATCTGGGTGACACCCTTCGCCTTGAGCTTGGCGGCGGCGTCCATGAACCACTTCATTTCCGCCATCTGCTTGTCCTTGGACAGCGACGACGGCTGGAACTCGTTGTCTACCCACTTCTTCGCGGAGGCCTCGTCGGCCCAGGCCGCATGACCGCAAGCCAGCGCGGCCGCAAAGGCCAGGGCCGACATCCCCAACTTCACGCGCTCTTTCATCTGTGTCTCCTCATGAACCCCTTCCCCGGCTCTCTGTAATTGGGTTGCGGCCCTGGGGAAGGGACAAGATCTCGCAGCCCACATCAGCAAAATCCGCGTTGCGCCGGAACACTAGCCCCGGCGCATGATCAGCAGCAGCACCAGAGCAGAGACGCCCGCGCTGATCCATATCGATGGTTCTTCGGCCAGTTGCAGCCAGCTCTGGATCTTTTCACCCAGCCCTACCCATGCAAGGTTGACCCACGCCGCGCACATCAGCCCGATGAACAGGCGGTCGCCACGCGTGGTGGCGATCGGCAGGAAGCCCTTGCGCATCACCGTCGGCGTACGGGTTTCCCAGATCGTCATGCCGATCAGCATCACCACCACCGCGGCAAAGAACACGGCCACGGGCGTGGTCCATACCATCCAGCTCAGCATCGGTGCCTCCCTTAAACGCGGCCCATCGCGAAGCCTTTCGCGATGTAGTGCCGCACAAACCAGATCACGATGGCGCCCGGCACGATGGTCAGCACGCCGGCCGCGGCCAGCACGCCCCAGTCCATGCCGGACGCCGACACCGTGCGCGTCATCGTCGCAACGATCGGCTTGGCGTTGACGGACGTCAGCGTCCGCGCCAGCAGCAGTTCCACCCAGCTGAACATGAAGCAGAAGAACGCCGCCACGCCCACGCCGGCCTTGATCAGCGGCAGGAAGATCGTCAGGAAGAAACGCGGGAACGAGTAGCCGTCAACGTAGGCTGTTTCGTCAATCTCGCGTGGCACGCCCGACATGAAACCCTCCAGGATCCACACCGCAAGCGGCACGTTGAACACAAGGTGCGCCAGCGCCACGCCAAGGTGTGTATCCATCAGCCCGATCGTCGTGTAGAGCTGGAAGAACGGCAGCAGGAACACAGCGGGCGGCGTCATGCGGTTGGTCAGCAGCCAGAAGAACACGTGCTTGTCGCCGATGAACTGGTAGCGCGAGAACGCGTAGGCGGCCGGGAGCGCCACGCCGATCGATATCACCGTATTCAGGACCACGTAGATCATCGAGTTGATGTAGCCCGAGTACCACGACGCGTCGGTGAAGATCGTCACGTAGTGCTCGAGCGTGAACGATGCCGGCCAGAGCGAGAGTGTCGAGACGATCTCCTCGTTGGTCTTGAACGACATGTTCACCATCCAGTAGATCGGCACGATCGCGAACAACAGGTAGGTAGTCAGGAATACGGGCCGCCACCAGCTGGCGCGCTGGCCCGGAAGCACGTGCTCAGCCATTTGGAATCTCCTCGGCGCCCGCCGTGCCGGCGCGTTGCATCCAGTTGTAGAGGATGAAGCAGGTCAGCAGGATGATCAGGAAGTAGATGATCGAGAACGCCGCGGCCGGCCCCAGATCAAACTGGCCCACCGCCTTCTGCGTCAGGTATTGCGACAGGAACGTGGTGGCGTTGCCCGGGCCACCGCCGGTCAGCACGAAAGGCTCCGTGTAGATCATGAAGCTGTCCATGAAACGCAGCAGCACCGCGATCATCAGCACACCGCGCAGCTTCGGCAACTGGATGAAGCGAAACACCGCGAAGCGCGATGCGCCGTCGATCTGCGCCGCCTGGTAGTAGGCATCCGGGATGGCCCGCAGCCCCGCGTAGCAGAGCAATGCCACCAGGGGTGTCCAGTGCCACACGTCCATGACGAGCACGGTAACCCAGGCGTCGAACGCGCTACCGGTGTAGTTGTAGGCGAAGCCTAGCCCGTCGAGCGCGGCCCCGAGCAGGCCGATATCGGTACGGCCGAAGATCTGCCAGATCGTGCCGACCACGTTCCAGGGAATCAGCAGCGACAGTGCGATGATGACCAGCGTCGCTGATGCCTTCCAGCCCTTGGCCGGCATTGACAGCGCCAGCAGGATGCCGAGCGGAATCTCCACGCACAGCACGGCCAGCGAGAAACCAAGCTGACGGAACAGCGCGCCATGCAGTTCCTCGTCTCGCAGCACGGTGCGGAACCATTCGGTGCCGACGAACACCCGCCGATCAGGCGAGATGATGTCCTGCACCGAGTAATTGACGATCGTCATCAATGGCAGGATGGCCGAGAACGCCACGCACAACACCACTGGCAGCACCAGCAGCCAGGCCTTCTGGTTGACGGGCTTCATTGGACCAGTTCCTCGTTGACGTAGAAGCAGGTATGCCGGTTGAACACTGACAACCACGCGGTATCGCCAGCGCGCAGATGCGCGGCCTCGGTTCCCAGCCGCGCGCGCAGGGTCGCGGCTTCGCCGTGGTCTACCGTCGAGGACACCAGCCAGTACGTGCCGATATCCTGCGCGCGCTCCACGCGCACGGGCAGCGCTTGCGGATCGTTGCCGGCTGCCAGCTTCAGGTACTCCGGACGCACGCCGACCTTGAAGGTGCCGGCAGCCTGCAGCCTCGCTGCCACATCTGGCGACAGGTCGGGCGCGTAGCGCCGCCCCGCCATCTCGATGCCGCCATCGCGCCATTGGCCCTGCAGGAAATTCATGCCGGGCGAGCCGATGAAGTGCCCCACGAAGGTGTGCGCGGGCCGCTCGAACAATGCATCGGCCGAGCCCACCTGCACAGCCTTTCCACGCGACATGACCACAACCTGATCGGCAAAGGTCAGTGCCTCGGTCTGGTCATGGGTCACGTAGATCAGCGTCAGGCGAAACTCGTGGTGGATCTCCTTGAGCTTGCGACGGAGTTGCCATTTCAGGTGCGGGTCAATCACGGTCAGCGGCTCGTCGAACAGGATCGCCGATACGTCCTGCCGCACCAGACCACGACCCAGCGAGATCTTCTGCTTCGCGTCGGCAGCCAGCCCGCTGGCGCGGCGGTCCAGCGACGCCGAAAGGTCGAGCATTTCGGCCACGCGCCCCACCCGCTCCTTGACCTGCGCGGCCGGTACACCGCGATTGCGCAGTGGGAACGCGAGGTTCTCGCCGACCGTCATCGTGTCGTAGATCACCGGGAACTGGAATACCTGGGCGATATTGCGAGCCTGCGGCGAATCGCCAGTCACGTCCTTGCCATCGAAGCTGATCGTGCCTTGCGAGGGACGCAGCAGACCAGAGATACAGTTCAGCAACGTAGTCTTGCCGCAGCCTGACGGGCCCAGCAGCGCGTAGGCACCGCCATCCTCGAACGTGAAATGTAGTGGCAGCAGCGCGTAGTCCTCATCCTTCTGCGGATTGGCGACATAGGCGTGCGCGAGGTCGAGATCGATACGTGCCATATCAGGCTCCCGACTCGGTGATCGCGGCGACCGGGCCCGCCGATGCCGGCGACATGCCTGGACGGCGCGGCGCGTGTATGCGATCGCCGTCCGCGTTGAACAGGTAGATCTGCGCTGGCTCGATATGGAGCGACAACTGCGCGCCCAATTCGAGATCGCGCACACCAGTAAGCTGGGCCACCAGATTGCCGGCGGGTGTATCGACATGCACGAACGTATCCGAACCCGACAGTTCGGCCAGCGCCACCCTTCCCGGCACAGCCACGGCCTGTGGCACGGCATCAAGCCGGAGCGCGCCAGCACGCACGCCCACCGTTACCGGCCCATCGGCATGAGCCACGTCTGGCATCGGGATTGAAATGTTGCCGGCCAGCACGACGCGGCCATGCGCCAGCACACCTTCGAGAAGGTTCATCGGTGGATCGCTGAAGGCGCGCGCCACGCGCAGTGACGCCGGATAGTGGAACACCTCCGGCGTCGGGCCATATTGGAGCAACTCACCAGCATCGAGCACTGCGGTATGGCCACCGAGCAGCAGCGCTTCGGCCGGCTCGGTAGTGGCGTAAATCACGGTGGCATCGCCCTGCGCGAAGAGTTGCGTCAGTTCCTCGCGCAGTTCCTCGCGCAGCTTGTAGTCGAGGTTGACCAGCGGCTCATCGAGCAGCATCAGCGGCGCATTCTTGGCCAGCGCGCGGGCCAGGGCCACACGCTGCTGCTGGCCACCAGATAGCTCCGAGGGATACCGGTCGAGCAGATGCTCGATGTGCAGGCGCCCCGCCAGCGAGCGAACACGCGCGTCGACGTCGGCCTGGCGATCCCGGCGCAGCCGCAACGGCGATGCAATGTTGTCGAAGACGCGCAGCGACGGGTAGTTGATGAACTGCTGATAGACCATCGACACGTTGCGTTCCCGCACCGGCACGCCGGTCACGTCGGCGCCGTCTACCAGCACGCGGCCCGCGGTGGGCTTGTCCAGCCCCGCCATGACCCGCATCAGCGATGTCTTGCCCGCCTGGGTCGTTCCCAGCAGGATCGTGACGGCGCCAGGCACGGGGGCCAGCGACATCGGGTAAAGATAGGCTTGCGATCCCACGTGCTGCGCAATGCCTTCCAGGCTGAGCTGCATCCAGTCTCCAATATTCTTCTTGTGACAGCTCAGCCACTTCGAAAACCTGCGGCTGAAGCGCACTTTTCATAGCAACCCGCTCGTTTTAGCTCAAAAACGAACACAAAACAATACTGCGCCGCATCATTTGTTTTCGTTTCTGTTTGAACTAGAATGCCGGACATGACGCTCAATCCACGCCAGACCGCACTCCTCGAGGAAGTCCGCACGCAGGGCTTTGCCTCTATTGACGAACTCGCGCGCAAGTTCGGCGTGACCCTGCAAACGGTGCGCCGGGACGTCAACCTGCTGGCCGAGAACGGCATGCTGGCCCGGTTTCATGGCGGGGTACGGGTAGAGGGATCGACCACCGAGAACATTGCCTACCGGCAACGCCAGGTGCTGAACGCGGAGGGCAAGGCGCGCATCGCACGCGCGGTGGCGGCCGCCGTACCGGAAGGCTGCTCGCTGATTCTCAACATCGGCACCACGGTGGAGGAAGTGGCGCGCGCGCTGATCCATCACCGGGGCTTGCGGGTGATTACGAACAACCTGAATGTGGCCAATATTCTGGCCGACAACCCCGACTGCGAGGTCATCGTCGCCGGTGGCGTGCTGCGTTCGCGCGACCGCGGCATCGTTGGCGAGGCCACGGTGGAATTTATCCGGCAATTCAAGGTGGATATCGGCCTGATCGGCATCTCGGGCATCGAGGCCGACGGCTCGCTGCGCGACTATGATTTTCGCGAGGTCAAGGTGTCTCGCACGATCATGGAACACTCGCGCGAAATCTGGCTGGCGGCCGACGCCAGCAAGTTCAACCGGCGAGCCATGGTGGAACTGGCGCCGCTCGCGAGCATCGACCGGCTATTCACGGACGAGCCGTTACCCGCGCCTTTCGACACGATGCTGCAGGAAAGCGGGGTGGAATGTGTGGTCGCGGATCAGGAGTGAGGTGGGCTCACGTCTCGCGCTCCCTTCTCACGCTTGTGGGAAAGGGGTTCTGGGAGAAGGCGTTGGGGTAGTAGCAGCCAGGACGGGTCGCAAATTGAACCGCATGCCCTCTTCACCGCCCCTCTCCCCCGTTCGGGAGAGGGGAGAAAACCATTGCGGTTTTCGGTCCTTACTTGAACACCACCGTCTTGTGGCCGTTCAGCAGAATCCGATGTTCCGCATGCCACTTGACGGCGCGGGCCAGCGCCACGCATTCGACGTCGCGACCCACGGCGGTCAGTTGCTCCGGATCCATGCTGTGGTCCACGCGCTCGATCTCCTGTTCGATGATCGGGCCTTCGTCGAGGTCGGCGGTCACGTAGTGGGCCGTCGCGCCAATCAGCTTCACGCCGCGGTCATGCGCCTGGTAGTAAGGCTTGGCGCCCTTGAAGCTCGGCAGGAACGAATGGTGGATGTTGATCGCGCGGCCCTGGAGCTTGCGGCACAGGTCATCGGACAGCACCTGCATGTAGCGGGCCAGCACGACCAGGTCGATATTCTGCTCGCGCACGACTTCGAACACGCGGGCTTCCTGCGCGGCCTTCTGCTCCGCCGATGCGTTCATCAGCGGCAGATGGAAGAACGGCACGTCGTAGGACGCGGCGAGCTGATAGAAGTCACGATGGTTCGAGACGATCGCCGCGATCTCCACCGGCAGACCGCCAACCTTGGCGCGGAACAGCAGGTCGTTCAGGCAGTGGCCAATCTTCGACACCATGATCATCACGCGCGGCTTCACGGTCGCGTCGTGGACCTCCCACTGCATGCCGAACTGGTCGCCCACGGGGGCAAACGCGGCACGAAGCTCGGCCAGATCCGGGCCGCCCGGCGCGGCGCTGAAATGCACGCGCATGAAGAATCGGCCGGCGAAGGCGTCACCGTACTGGTCGGAGTCAACGATATTGCAGCCGTGCTGGAACAGCAGGCCGGATACGGCGTGAACGATGCCCGGCTGGTCCGGGCAGGAAAGCGTGAGGATAAATCCGGTGGAACTCATCGTATGCGATTCGGAATTGAGCGGGCCGGAACCGTGAAAGCCTCGATTCAGGGCTGGACACCGGCCCAGCCGCGTCGGCAGAGGGCATCCAGCGTCACCAGCGTGGCATCGACGGTCATGGCGCAATCCGCCATGATAGCAAGCAATGCCTCCGGATCGATATGGCGGTGCTCGGCCACTTCGCCGTCGCGGTTATGGGGAACGAAGTCGGCGGGCAGCACGAGGTCATATACATACACACGCTCCCACTGCACGCCTTCGGGGATTTCACGTAGCACATCGATCACCCCGTGGGCCTCGGCCTGGGTAGCCAGAGTGGGCGGAATCCCCGATTCCTCGTCGCATTCGCGCACCAGTGTTTCCAGCGGATCACTGCCGGCCGGCATGCCACCGGCTACGAGGTTGTCCCACATGCCCGGGTCCACCGCCTTGCGCGGGCTGCGGCGCGATATCCATAGCGCCCGCTGGCCGGCCACGATCCCGTTCATGTGCGACGCGAACGTCAGCAGCCCCAGGAAGCGGGCTGCCGCACGCTCGATCACGGCCAGCGGCTCGGCTTCCAGCGCCGGCGTCACCGCGAACAGCTCATTGCGCCAGCCGCGCACATGGCCGGCATCGGCCAGTTGGGTGGCCAGCATCGACAGCGCCGCATTGCGCGCGGGCACCGTGGTACATCCGGGCAGCAGCGTGATGGCGCCCTGCCCGTCAGGCTGGCCCAGCACACCATCAAACCCGGCGAGGATGCCTGCGTGCTTGCGCGGCAGCCAGCCCACGTGCCGCCCATCGACCATCAGGCGTAGGTGGGCAGCGGGATCAAAGGGACTGCGCGCGGCAACGCCGGCAGTGACTACGCTAACGATATCGGCTGGATCGGCGGGGCGGGAAGCTGTTTCGGCCATGGCTATTCAATTCAACACATCCGGATGGAACGCATGACATCCACGACCTCTCATCAGCCGCAGTACGTGCTGGCCCTGGATCAGGGCACCAGTAGTTCGCGCGCCATCCTGTTCGATCACCTGGGCAATGTCGTACGCATCGCCCAGCGTGAGTTTCGGCAATATTATCCGCATCCCGGCCACGTCGAGCACGACCCCTACGAGATCTGGCAGTCGCAACTGGCCGTGGCGCACGAGGTACTGGGCGACGCGGGCGTCAGCGGCACGCAGATTGCCGCCATCGGCATCACGAACCAGCGCGAAACCACGGTGCTGTGGGATCGCAAGACCGGCGAGCCGGTGGGGCGCGCGCTGGTCTGGCAAGACCGCCGCACCGCGCCGATGTGCGAGGACCTGCAGGCAGCGGGCCACGCGGAGACATTCCAGCGCAAGACCGGACTGATCGTCGACGCCTATTTCTCCGGCACCAAACTGCGCTGGATGCTCGACAACTACGAGGGCGCCCGCGCACGCGCCGAGCGCGGCGAGCTGGCCTTCGGCACCGTCGATAGCTGGCTGATCTGGCAGTTGACCGATGGCGCGCGGCACGTCACCGACGTTTCCAATGCTTCGCGCACGATGTTGTTCAACATCCACGATTTCCGCTGGGACGATGAGCTCCTGGGCCTGCTGGATATTCCACGCAACCTGCTGCCGGAAGTGGCGCCGTCAAGCGGCGAGGTCGCGCGCGCGTCGGCACGGCTGTTCGGCGTGGAGATTCCGATTGCCGGCATCGCCGGCGACCAGCAGGCCGCCACGTTTGGCCAGGCGTGCCTGCGGCCGGGCATGGCCAAGAACACCTATGGCACCGGATGCTTCATCCTGATGAACACCGGCGAAAAGCCCGTGACATCGCGCAACCGGCTGATCACGACCATCGGCTGGCAGATCGGCGGCAATACCCAGTACTGCCTGGAAGGCGGCGTATTCATGGGCGGCGCGACGATCCAGTGGCTGCGCGACGGTCTCAAACTGATCCACAGCGCCCCCGAGGTGGAGCCGCTGGCCCGCCAGTGCACCGCCACCGG